>CAXHCC010000152.1:0-6665 GCA_964014945.1 uncultured bacterium
GGGCTCGGAGATGTGTATAAGAGACAGATATTATATATACGTTTAACATTTCCGGCGCAGGAGCTAGTGTGGATTTAACTGAATTTAAATTTACTACGGGTGGTGCTTTTGCCGCTGCAGACATTACTCGATACGAATTATGGCATGATACCGACGCTGGGTTTGCTGGCGCAGCAGTAGTAGATAACGTTGTTCCCACAGGTGGCAGTGGAACCAATGAAACTTTTACCGGTTTTACACAAGCCCTCAGCGGAGGTGGGGCTACCGATTATTTTTGGATTACCGTAGATGTAGCAGCGGCACCAACTGCAGGTAATACTTTAAATGTAACTGCTGCATCAAGCAATAGTTTAACCGTTTCGGCGAGTGCTGTAACGGGGAATGGGAATGTTGGCTCTACCCATACTTTTGGTGATAATACCTACTGGTCAGGTGTTACAGATACTGATTGGGCTACCGCTACCAACTGGTGCAATGCGGTGCCTACTTCAACCGATAATGTCATTATTCCTGGGGCTGCTTTTGTGCCTAATCAACCTACGATTACTGCATTAGACGCTGCCGAGTGCGCTAATATTACTATCAATGCAACAGCTACGTTAACATTGGATGGCAGTAGTAATTTAGATTTATATGGCGATTGGATCAATAACGGAACACTTGTCCATAATACAGGAAAAATTTCGTTTAGAGGAAGCGCCGATCAAACGGTAACAGGTGGTGCTACCGAAACTTTTTATGATATTGATATTAAGAAAATCGCTGGCCCAGGTACAGTGAATTTTTTAGCCCCTACAACATCGGCAGTGATGAATGATTTGACGTTTAAGAATACCAACACAGGTCATTTTAACGCTCCTCAAACACTTAGCTTAACACAATCTGCCGATGCCGATATGATAATGGAAGCAGGAAACATTGGCGACCTCACTGCAGGTACCACTATCAATATCAACGATGATTGGGAAAACAATAACCTTGCTGCAGATTTTGTGTTTGGAACTTCTACAGTAAACTTTCAAGGAGCGGGTTCAGCCCAAGTAATTGGCGGTACTGTAGCAACTCAATCGTTTTATCATGTCACTTTAAGCGGAGCAGGAACAAATATACAAATGGACAGCCATTTAGATATTGACGGCAACCTTACTATTGGCGACGACACCGATTTAGATGCCGCTACAAATACTAGAAATATTACCATTGCGGGTAATTGGGATAATAACGAAAATGTCCCTTCCGATGGATTTGGAGAAGGGACGGCAACGGTTACATTTAATGGAACTGGTGCTCAAACAATAACGCATACTGCCAATACAGAAACATTTTACAATTTGATTATTGATGGCACGGGTGGATCTGTAGACGCTACTGGTTTAACAACCATCAATAACCAAGATTTTACCATGCAAACTTCTAATAGCAGTACATATGATGGTCCAACCACTCAAAACATTAACGGTGATGTATTAATTGGAGCTGGTAATAGTGCTACTTGGACGGCGGGCGCCGCAATTACCCTGGATGGTGATTGGACTAACAATGGCGCGATCGGTGATTTTGATGGTAATGGAGGAACCGTAACTCTAGAAGGGTCGGTAGCTGCCCAAAATATAACAGGAACAGCATCGACTACTTTTGACGGTTTAACATTTAACAATTCACTTGCGGCGGAACCTCGCTATATAATAGGCGTTAATACCAACGTTGAAAAGACATTAACCATGAGCCAGGGGAATGTAAATTTAGGAGCATTTAACCTTACCTTAGGCGTATCCAATGCAGTTCCAGGAATCTTAGTACACGATCAAACTTTAAATGATGGTTGGATGTACGGAACAGGCAATTTCATACGCTGGTTTGCAAAAGCTACCATTGCCGACGGACATGTTGATGGCCTCTTTCCATTAGGCAACGCCGCTACAGATTTTAGACCGTTTTACGTGAATCCGTCAGGTGCTCCTACTACTGAAGGAACCATTAGCGTTAGTCATACAGATGCAACAGGGTCAGACACACCAGTATCGTTTCCGGATGGTGGGGGCAACGTTTCCTTAATTTCAGATACCAAATGGACTATGAGCACAGGAGGTGGATTAACAGGTGGATCTTACGATATATCAGGAGCGGGAACAAGTTTTGGAACTGTAGGTAACGTTGATGATTTACGGCTGGTGCAAGCAGCAGGTGTTGTTGGCACCGCAGGTGTTAATGCAGGTACTCTTGCAAACCCAACAGTTAAACGCACGGGATTATCGCTGGCTAATCTTAGTAACGACTTTCACTTTGGTTCGGTAAATAAAGCAAATACACCATTACCCATAGAGCTTATCGACTTCAAGGTAGAATATGTTGGTTCTGGTGTTCAACTAACGTGGGTAACTGCTACAGAAACAAACAACGATTTCTTCACGATAGAGTATTCTTCAGATGGAATTTATTTTAAAGAGGTGATTATACAACCATCTGCAGCAATTAATGGAAACAGTACAAGCATTTTAACGTATAGTCATTTTCATAACTACTATATCCCAGGCTTGTATTACTATCGTTTAAAACAAACAGATTACGATGGTAAATATTCTTATTCGGCCATTGAATCGGTTAGGATAATTGACAAAGACGACGTTACGTTTGAAATTGGTCCTAATCCAAATAAAGGAGATGAACTTTTTCTTTATTTTGTTAATTTAACAGTTGCCCCACTAATAAGTGTGACTGATATAAATGGCAACGAAGTGCCAACAAAACAAATTGTTGCGAATAATAAAGAAGGAAGGTATGAAGTGGAATTTTCACCTCCACTTAACGCTGGATATTATAACGTAATTGCAGATGTAAATGGGAAAATATTCTCAAAAGGTATGTTAGTAGTTAATAAATAAACCTTGATTATAGGCAATAAAAGGGTGCTAATTTGTGCCAAATTAGCTTTCATCTAAAAACTGATGCCCAAATTTAAACTTGCTTTAGTTTTGAAAACTATCTGCAAATTTATGGAGTTCCATAAGGCACATTTCAATTTATTCATTTGAGCCATTATTTTGGCTTTTCCCAATTGATTTACAGCTATGACTTGAACGGCTTGGTCAATTATTTCTAATTAATTCTCTAGCCCATATTGACAATTACTTACTGTGGGTGCTCAAACTCATTGCAATATGCAAAATCATGAAAGTTTATAATGATACTTTAAGCTATAACTTTGTGAGCAATAGAAGTATGATAAAGGTTAACTGTAATCGATTTCATTACAGCATGCTTGCCCAATTATGTAATTTAATCTTATTAATGCTTATTGAATTACCAATCGTTTATTTAAATAACCATTGGCGGTAGATCCGGTAACTATATATACACCTGGTGGGATATTACTATCGAAATCTACGGCAGTAATTACATCTCCTTCATCAGAGGTTACATGAACTTTTGAGTAGTATTCGTTACCCATCAAGTCTCTAACTACAATTAATATAGGTACATTATTCGTGTTTGTATTAATAATTAAGTTAACGCCATTATCACGGGACGTTGGATTTGGGTAAAGGGTCATAGTTTCTTCAGATGCTTCTGAACTATCAATTATGTTTATAGTATTATCTACAGATATTGTTTGTGAATACTCAAATTTACCATCGTAATCTGTTTGTTTTAGTCTGTAATAAATAACACCTTTTATCGGATTATAATCAACTATGCCATAGTTAAGTGTTTTCGAACTATTCCCTGCACCATCTACGGTAGCAATTTGCTCAAAATTAATGGCATCGTACGATCTTTCAATTGTGAAATAGTCATTGTTTATTTCAGTAGCAGTAGCCCAAGTAATGTCCACATTTCCATCACCATTCAATACCGCATCAAACGACAACAACTCAATTGGTAAAGGATTATTATTCACCTCTACAACAAATACATGTTCACTGAACGACTGATACCCCCATCTTTCACCGTATCCTGACCTACCAACACCAATTACCCGTCCAGGGTCATCCGTATCCGGAATCATATAATTTCCTGGGCCAGGTGTTCCATGCGGAATTATTGGATTCGTTACACCAAAGCCCCAATCAGCATAACTAGTAGAACCGTCATTTCGTTTCATTACAGTAAAGTTATTGTCAACTGTTAATTCCGCAATATTTTCTAAATATAGCCTTACCCCATAAGAACCACTAACGTAACCATCTACCGTGGTAGACCACACCCCTTCTGAAACAACCGTTCCTAAGTTATTACCAAATTTTCCTCCGTGCGAAGATAAATTAACTACATGTTCTTGTGCTAAAAATACAGCATCCGTTTCATTTGGATTGACACCTTCTGTAATAGCTCTTACAGCAACATTCACCTGATCATTGGTAACATTTAACAGCGCTGTTGTCAAAGATAAGCGCATATAATCTGTTGAAGCTGTTCCATCGCCAACAGGGAAATCATATACTCCTGCTGCCAGTGCTGGGTTAATTTCACGCCTTAAGTTACCAAACACAAAGCCAGTATTACTAAATGCAGTAATTGCCGCTTCAGCATTATTAGTTATAATAAGCGTATTTGTACCTGTTGTAACCACACCTCCTGGGTTTAGCGCTAATTCATTGGTAACTATTACATCTTCTCCGGTCATACTAAATGGAGCACTTATATTTAAATCACGGTACGTTATTGCGGCTGGATGAGTTAAAGTATGTGCTGTTCCAGAAAAGTTAATAGATGAAGCTGAACCTGCAGTATAGGAAGCGCCAGCTCCTGACATGGTCCAATCGCTATTGCCATTTCCAGCATCAAACGTTATAGCATAACCTGTACCACCATCATTGTTTAGAAATGTAATGTTATTATCAACGGTTAATAAGTCATTTACATCCATTGCACCTTTTAGCGTTTTAGTACCGGTACCACCTAAACGTACTTGTGCGTATGCATTTGTTCCTGCACCACTAATACCTTCTATATCTTGATCTCCAGCTCTATCATAATGCACTAAACTTTCACCACCCAAGGTGTTATCAAAGGCATAGGCATTGAAACCTCCATTTACCACATTCGTTGGAAAAGTGGTAGCACCAACTAAGAGGGAAGCTCCAGTTTCCATGGTAAAGGTATCATCATCCCCATTATCATTATTCACGGTTATAGTATTGCCATCATCATCTAATGTTGTATTCGCGGCAATGTACAAGTCGCCCGTCATCGTAATATCTGCTAATGCGGTTTTGGTATCTCCTCCGCTAAAATATAAATTACCGTATACTGGCGTTCCAGATATTTCTTGATCACCATCTGCTACAGCACCATTATTACGCGTAGATTTTATAAACCGAACCGTGCTCGTAGGATCAAATGTAATATTACCAGTTACAAATCCATGCGGAAACTGGTCTGTTCCTGCATTATCATCTTGACCTTGCAATGTTAAATACGTGCCTGCAGCCATTGTAAATAAGCCACCCGCTGTTCCAATAAACTCACAATCATCGTCTATCTCCAGATTACCACCAGAAATTGTAAGATCACCTTGAATATCATAATCTCCACCTGCTAAAGCATCACCTCTTAAATATATTACTGTGTTAGCGTCTGCCGTACCGTTGCTTTGTCTATTGATAATGATATTATCTAAATCAATATCGTTCTCGTTAGCATCATATACTTGTATAACCTGGGTAGAAGTGTTATCATCTTGCCCGTTAAACTCTAAGGTATACATCACACCTTCATTACCACTTGGGCAACCACCCGATGTGTTAATTTTAGCAGTACCTACATTACATAATAAATCATCCTCAATTTGTATGGTAAAGCCTTCAGGGCATAAGCAACCTCTATCAATAGTTAAGTCACCTCGTTCACCGCCTTGAATAATTAAATTAGCACCTAAATGCCATTCGGTGGCATTTTGTTTATCAAACATTACCCCACCATTAAAGGCTACATTTGGTGTAATTGCGTAGGTAGCATTGTTTGTATTGTCAAATACAAATGTTCCTTCAAAGGTATTTGTTACATCTGAATCCCACGTAAAGGTGTTGTTTATTCTAATTTCTCTACCCGCATCTGTTGATGTTGGATCAAAGTCTACTGCATCATCTTGTCCAGTCCAATCCCATAGTTCTACGTTTACATTAATATCTACCTCTACATCATTCAGACCTGTTCCATCCCACGATCCTGCAGTGAAATATACATTATCTGATGACCCGGGTGTACAAACAGCCGCAGCATCACTTCCATAAGTTGCTGGTGCCCCAACAGATTCCAACCAGTTTAAAGGATCAGACCAAGTACCATTTCCTGGAGCAGCAACAAGTGGCCCCGCAGGGTCAGTACCTACACCACCTACCCAATAAAAATCGGCATTACCACTACCCAACACAAAAGTAATAGGGTTTCCTCCATTGTTATTACTAACGTCTTGTCCATTAGTAATGGTCATGGCAGCATTGTTATTGTCAATATCACGCGCGGCTACACCTGTTAACGTTAAGGAGGCTGTTGTTAAATCTAATTGCACATCGTTACCCGATGAGGTAGATTTCATGGTTATCCAATTGGAACACGTACCGTTGGCGAAAACCTCGCCTGTGACAAAGGTGGTATTTGATTGTGACAAGGTTAAAATAGAGCCTGATTGTAGCGTTAACGTATTGCCAAAGTTGGTTGGCTCG
>CAXHCC010000153.1:0-6592 GCA_964014945.1 uncultured bacterium
ACAACGCACATCGTCGGCAGCGTCAGATGTGTATAAGAGACAGGTTATAAACAGTAATTAACAGTAATTAACAGTGTGCAGTTGAAAAATATTTTAAAACCACGCGCAAACATATAAAAATGAGACTCATATCAGCTACAATTAGTAAATAATTTTTCAACGAAAACGGTCGCTATTCTAAGATTAATCCGAAACTTCTTCTCTAAATTATTACTGAACAATAAGATACATTTATGATTATTAAATTGTAAAAAATTACAATTTTAATGAGAAGTCATTTGTATGGAAAATTTATCTTAAAAGAAATATGATTCATCAATAATTCAAAATGAACCATTAATAAATTTTAACAAAAAATTGACCTTATTCTTTTTACCAATTATTAAAAGTTTCTCAATAAAGTAGAAAAATATTTGCCAAACACACGAATAGTAGAATATAATGGATAATTGTGAAACAATACCCTTTAATATATTATAGCAATTATATTCACTAGCAATACAACACAATCTAACGTTGAATAAAACACTTTTACCTTTAGCAAATTGTCCAGCAAACGAATATATTACCTGTAAACGTTATAGTATTGTTACATCTCTTTTAGTTGCAATCAACCCTAATACTTAATACAAAGTACCAACACAAACTCTCTCCTAGTATTTTTTGTTACAACCCACTATATAAATTGGTGGAGCTAATAAATGTCATAAAAATCAAGAATTGAAGAACAGCAGGCTGAAAAAAAATACTACTCAAGAAACCATCAATAAGCATTCAAAACACCAAGAAAACTCAACTATTTATCAATATTTAATAAGTTACTTTCCGACTTTAAATATTTTAAAACACTGATAACCAAACCACAATGAACAATAAATTGTTTGCTAGTTATTACTCCAATTCATTGGTTAAAATTTGCAAATTATGAGCCTCAATTATTAAATTGCGTGGCTAAACTAGCACACACAATTTATGAAAAGAACAACTTCAACGTTAATTCTAGGATTATTTTTTACGCTTATATCAAGCATTGCTGCATACGCACAATACGACACTACAATAACAACAACAGGTGCGCAAATTGTTTGGACAGTACCTACCAATACCTGTATTACGGCCTATACATTTGAAGCTTGGGGTGGTGGTGCAAACGGTAACACTACCACCGGATCACCAGTAAATGGTGGTGGTGCAGGTGGTTATGCTAGGGTAACCGCTACTGGACTTACTCCTGGACAAACTTTTACCATAACAGTAGGTGCAAGCGGTGTAAACGGTACAGCATCCACTGTTGTAAACCCTAGTGGTACAACCATCATAACAGCTAACGGTGCTACAGGACAAACAGGTGGAACTGGGGTTGCGTCAGGAACGGACCCTTACACTTCAAGCGGCGGTAATGGCGCAAATGGCGCGCAGTTAAATGCTGGTGCTTGGGGTAGCGGTGGTGGTGGCGGTGCTGGTGGCTTAGGCGTTAACGGTGTTACACCTGAAGTGGCTTGTTGTTGGGCAAATGGTATTGATGGTCAATGGTCTGCAGGTGGTGGTGGTAAAGGAAATGGTGGATCTGGAGGCGCAGGTGCCTACGATGGTAATTACTGTGCAGCTGATGCCAATGCACCATCAAAAAATGGAGTTGTACCTGGTGGTGGCGGCGGCGGCGGCGGCGGATTAGGTGCGAATGGTTTAGTTCGTATTACCGCTTTTGATAATGTTCGTTATTCCCTTCCTGGAGCACAAACATTTACGGTGCCAGCAGGTATTACGGCTGTTGTAGCCAGCGTTTGGGGTGGTGGCGGACAAGGTGGCGGTAATGCAGGTGTGAGCAATGGCGCTTCTGGTGGTGGTGGTGGTGGATTTGCACAATCGGTTGTTGATGTAACGCCAGGAGCAGTATACAACTTATATGTAGGTGCTGGAGGAGCAGGTGCAAATGCAAATACAGGAAATAATGGAGAAAGTTCTTGGTTTAATATTACTGGCGCTGTTCCACCTACCAATGCTACTCAAGGGGCTTTAGCTACTGGAGGTACTGGAGGTACTTATGCTGGAGCTGTTGGAACTGGCGGCGTTGGAACTATTGGTAGCACCTTAAGACAAGGAGGCAATGGCGGTGCTCACAACGGAGTAGCATATAGTGGCGGCGGTGGCGGCGGTGCAGGTGCAGGATTTGGAGGAAACGGTGGAAATGGTGGCAATGCTACCGGGCCTAATAACTGTAATTCAACTTTTGGAAGCGGCGGCACACCAAATGGTTCAGGTTACGCTAGATATTTTGGTGGAGCAGGAGGAAATGGATCCAAATATGCTGCTAGACTCCCTATTGCCAACCAGCCTGGCGGTGGTGGTGGTGGTTCAGGTGAAGGCCAACAAGACGGAGGTGAAGCAGCTGATGGTATGGTATTAATTGAATGGCCACCTATCGCGGATATCAATCTTACGGAATTAAGCTCAGGCGTTACTGGCTATGTAGAGGCGACTACTCATACCACTTTTAACACAACAAATACACCTTTACACTCTTTACCTGTTTCTGGATTAAATTTTGACCCATGCGAGCCGATTTTAATAACAGGATTTGAGTTTACCACTACCGGTACTTATTTGGCATCTGATATCAGTAACTTTAAATTGTATTACACAACTGGTAATACCTTTACGGCCCCTACGCTAGTGGCCACTATTGCAGCTCCGGCAGCAGCGGGCACACAAACATTTCCTGCGTTTAACCTAAACGTTAGTCAAAAAATTTACTTGTGGGTAACTATGGATATTTCAGCTACTGCTGGTTGCAACAGAACAATTACTGCGCAAGGTTCATCATCTGGTGATTTTACATCAACCTACCTTTTTTCAAATACTTCTTCTTCCAACGCAAGTGGTACACAAACATTTGCTGCCCCTACTATGTCGAGTGCAAGCAGTACTACAATATGTAATGGCAACTCGGTGAATTTAGCCCTAACGTCTGATATTGCTTCTAGCTACTCATGGGTAGCCGCAAGTAACGGAAATGTTACGGGCGAAAGCACTGGCGCCCAAACCAATAATCCTATTAATGATGTGTTAACACACAGTCAAACTTCAGCAGAAAATGTAGTTTACACCATCACTCCCACTAGTACTGCTGCTGGTTGTGCAGGTGCAGCTCAAACATTAACCGTAACGGTTAACCCAGATGCGTACATAAACCTAACATCAGCGGTAGGTACCAATACCCAAACACCTTGTGTAAATACAGCCATTACTGATATTACCTATGCTATTACAGGAGGTGGAGCAGGTGCAACAGTTGCTGGATTACCTGCAGGATTAAATGGCACCTTTGGCGCCGGAACTTTTACCATTAGTGGTACTCCAACAGCAGTTGGTTCAACTGATTATACAGTTACTACCACTGCCGGAACATGTACTCAAAAAACAGCTATAGGTAGAATTGATGTAAGGCCAGATGCTGGCTTAGCTTTAAGTTCAGCTGCTGGAACGGACAATCAAGCTATTTGTATTAATACGCCACTTACAAGTACCACCTATACCATTAGCGGTGGTGCTACCAGTGCAACCGTTACAGCATTACCGCCTGGTTTAAGTGCAAGTTTTGTGAATCCAACACTTACCATTAGCGGAACACCTTCAACATCTGCAACTACTAGCTACACAGTAACTACTTCTGGCACTTGTGTGCAAGCCAGCACTACAGGAACCATTACGGTATATGCGTTGCCAACTTTAACCAGTTCGCAAACCCCAAGCACTATTTGTAGTGGTACATCGTTTACCTATACCCCAACTTCAGGCACAACCCCAACTTATACTTGGGCAAGGCAAGCCAATGCTTCTATAAATGAAGCAACTACAACGGGTAGTAATGGTGTTAACGAGGTATTAACTAATACCAGCGCTGCTAATACAGATGTTACTTACGCTTATACCCTAACGGAAAATGGTTGCCCCAACACACAAAATGTAATTACCACCGTACGCCCTAACCCTCAAGGTAGTTTTACTGGTAATACCCGTTGTGCTGGTGATGCGGCTTCATTTGGACAATTAACATGGACGGCTACCGCAGGTACTGGCCCATATGTGGTAGATACTACGGCTAGCCAAGCCGCAGTTACTAGTGGTGTTCCTTATTCATTGCCTGTTTCTACACCAACCATTACATCTGTATATGCGCTTACTAAAGTAACCGATACTTACGGTTGTGAACGTACTGCCGGCTTTACTGCTGGTACAGCTACCGTTACCGTAACGGGTGCAGCAATTTCATATACCAGTGGCACACCAACATCCTCTACTACATGTGCAGGTACAGCCACTTCATTTTCGGTAACGGCTACTAATGTTAATTCCTACACTTGGGAAGTAAGTACAGACGGCGGTACCGTGTTTAATCCTATAGCTGCTCCTGGTGGAGGTCCGGTTTACTCTAATTATAACACTTCTCAACTTACCGTAAGCAGTGCCACCGTTGCGCATAGTGGTTATAAATATCGTTCGGTAATGATTCCTGCTTGTGGACCTAATATTATAAGTGATACCGTTGACTTAACCGTTAATGTATTACCAGTTTTAAGCAGTGCTACTGGTGCTGGAGCAGGTGGTACAACCTGTAGTGCTGTTGGAGCAGTTACCTACACCCCTACCAGTGTAACTCCTGGAACTACCTTTGCTTGGACTCGTTTAGGACAAGCAGGTATTGCGGAAGTCACAACCGCTGGTACTGGCAACTTAAATGAAACCTTAACCAATACCACTACTTCTCCTATTGTAGTTACTTACAATTATGTATCTACAGCTTTGGGTTGTAATGACCCAGCTGGTGAAGATGTGTTGGCTACCATTAACCCTGATGCCAATTTAGTATTGACCTCTGCAGTAGGTACGGATGACCAATACGTTTGTAAAGACAATGGAATTACACCTATCACTTACACCTTTAATGAAGGTGCTACGAGTTATACGGTTACTGGTTTACCTACAGGTGTTATACACACACCTAATAGCAATACCATTACTATATCAGGTACGCCTAGCGTTGATGGGGTGTATAATTATACCGTACAAACTATAGGCTCGTGTAACCAAACACAAGCAGTTGGTACTATTACTTCAGGAGCTAGTTTAAGCTCTGCTGCGGGTACCGATAATCAGGTAGTATGTAAAAATGCAGCCATTACACCAATTACTTATGCAGTAGGTAGTAGCAGTGCTACAGTAACGCCTTTGCCAAATGGCGTAAGTGGTGCATATATCAATAACGTGTTTACCATTTCTGGAACCCCTACCGTGGAAGGTACTTTTGGTTACACGGTTAGCACACCGGGTACATGTGCCTCTCCAACCGACCTAACCGGTGTAATTACTGTTGGTGTTGGTCCGGTTATAAGAGGAACAGATGACCAAACAGTATGTGAGGGCGATCCTATAACGCCAATTAAATTCTCTTATGCAGGTGGCGGCACGCCAAGTGTAACAGGCTTACCTGCAGGACTGTCTCCTACTGTAAACGCTACCAACGATACACTTACCATTAGTGGTACACCAACAGTTTCTGGTGCGTACAATTACACCATCACCTCCACAAGTTGTGCTACACAAAGTACTATTTTTGGTGATATAGCAGTGGGCATTGGAATTGTAACACCGGGTGAAGAAGATCAAACCGTTTGTGAAGGTGATCTTATTACACCTATAAAATATTCTTATGCAGGTGGCGGCAGCGCATTTGCTACTGGTTTACCTAACGGATTAAGCATCACCACAAACTTAGCTAAAGACACTATTACCATTTCTGGTACTCCAACAGTGAGCGGAGCATTTGACTATACCGTTACAACCAGTAAAGGTACTTGTGGCGACAGTAGCAACTTTGTTGGATCCATGGCCATTGGTATTGGTATTGTTACACCTGGTACAAATGATCAAACCGTATGTGAAGGAGAACCTATTACGGATATTAAGTATTCCTATGCTGGTGGCGACACAATAGTAGTAACAGGTTTACCTACTGGCTTATCTGCTGCTCCTAACGCAGCGAAAGACACACTTACCATTAGCGGTACACCATCGGTAAGTGGCGCTTTTGATTATACCGTTACTACCAATAAAGGTACCTGTGGTGATAGTAGCAACTTTGTTGGATCTATTGCCGTTGGTATCGGAATTGTTACACCAGGAGCTGATGATCAAACGGTGTGTGAAGGAGAAGCAATTACACCGATTAGATACTCCTACGCTGGTGGTGGAAATTCATTCGTGAGTGGTTTACCTAACGGATTAACAGCATTGCCTAATGGTACAAATGATACTATTAGCATTACAGGTACGCCAACAGTAAGTGGTGCATATGATTATACGGTTACCACTTTTAAAGGTACTTGTGGCGACAGTAGTAATTTTGTTGGGTCTATTGCCATTGGTATTGGTATTGTTACACCAGGCGCTAACGACCAAACCGTTTGTGAGGGAGAACCTATTACGCCAATTAAATATTCTTATGCTGGTGGTGACACTGCCGTGGTAGCTGGTTTGCCTGCAGGTTTGACTGCGAGACCAAATACAGCAAAAGATACCATTACGATTGAAG
>CAXHCC010000154.1:0-6590 GCA_964014945.1 uncultured bacterium
TGTTTACATTGGTAAAATAGTTAAACGTAACAGGCGGGTTAACCCCTGCAACACCTGTTGCATCAAACTTAATGACTTGATCAGGAGCGCCAATACATACATCGCTTAAAGAAGCTGTAATGGTTGATATAGGATTAGGGTCGATGATTAGCGTATCAAAACTACCTGTTGAACCACATGACAAACCACTATTATCAGCAACACCAGTTAAAGTATAAATCAACGTATCTGAGGCTAATGTTGATACGGTGAATGAAGTAGATGCATTGCCCACTGCAGTTCCAACGGTGTGTGTGGTAATGCCTGTACGTAAGTTATTAATTGTATAATCAAATGTAAAAGGTGCTGTACCGTTGCCACCTGTAAAGGTGATAGTTGGTGGCGTATCACCCATGCAAACACGGTATACAGATGACGATACCGTTCCACTGGCAGGCGACTTAACGTCTACTGTGGCTACATCAGTACTTACTTGTGAACAGGTGTTGGCGTCTTGTACGTTTACTAGCGCATATGTATATGAGCTGGCAGCACCAGTGTTAGCTGTTACAGATACAGTGTTGCTTCCTCCTACTGTATTTACCGTTTGTTGTGCACCTCCATCAATAGTGTAAGTAAAAATGTAAGGCGCAGCATTTCCAGCAGCTCTAAAAGTTACTCCGGCATTAGTTGCTCCTGTACAAACCAAGGTGTCATTACTAAGGCTTCCGGTTGGTAATGGATTTACATTTACAAGCACCGTATCATAAGAAGTACATCCAAATTCGGTAGTTTCAAAGTAGTACGATACAGCTATCGGGGCTGCGGTAGTATTGGTTAACACCTCATTTATAGTAGCTGTTGCTCCTGAGCTTGTTGCTTCAGTAATACCGGCTATTGTCGGTCTCGTCCAGCTATAGGTAGGAGTAGTTGTAGAAGTAGCGGTGTATGAAAAATTACTGCCCGAACAAATATCAGCAGGAGTTTTTGTGCTGCTAAATGTAGGCGCTACATCTATGGTTACTACACCAGATTTACCCGTAAGCGGAACGCTACATGAAGCATCTTGTACACTTATCAATGAATAAGTAAATGAACCTGCAGTAGTTGTAGGATGTGCTACAGTAGTACTTGTTCCGGCGCCGGTTGTTACCGTTTGCGTAGCAGCACCATCAACTTGGTAGCTAAAAATGTAAGGTGCAGTTCCAACCGATCCTGTAAGCGTTAATGTTGGTGCTGCACTTCCTTGGCATGCAGATGCATTTGCGCTAATGTCACCATCAGGGTTAGGCGTAATGGTAAAGGTTAAACTACCTCTTCTTTCTTCACATGGGGTAAGGGCGGTTACAGTAGCTGTATAAACTCCGCTAGCCGTGTACACATGCGTTGGGTTTAAAACGGCCGACGTAGCCCCATCACCAAAATTCCAAGTTGCGCTTACATATTCGTTAGCAGTATCAACTAAGGTAAATTGTGTAGTAGAGTTAACACATAAGCTATTTACGTTAAATGGTGCATCGGTATAAGTAAAGTTTTTGAAAAATGAAGAAGATAAAGAAGGTAAGCCCCAACGTGTTGTTTTACCGCACAAGTCAACGGCATCCGCCACTACTTCGGCACAAGCACCTTCTGCATTTGGCCTATTGATTACCGTTAACTCGCCGTTTGGATTACTAGTTCCATAAATCTTTCCATCTGGCCCTAATTGTAACGCTCCTCGTACATTGGCATCAGGATAATTGTATTCTGATGCAGCAATGTTGGCCGCGCTTAAATTATATTGCTTAATGGATCCATCCCCATTAACCAAAGATGTATATAAAAACTCCGAGTTAGGAGAAAACTCTGCACCGTATTGTGCGTTTTCATCACTTAACTTACGCTCATTGGTTACGGCTCCAGTTGTTGCATTAAAGTCGTACAAATAGGTACCATCGCCATTTATTTGACGTACTAACCATTTTCCGTTAGGTGATACTTTCATGGAGCTATAACCTGTTCGTGAAGGGGTAGTTACATTAGAAACTACAGGAGGTTGAACAACACCTGTTGAATTTACCAAAAAAGCGTTTAGGGTGGTTGCTTGTCTATCTACTCTAAGCGCCCAATAATCTGTTCCATTATCGTGCCCAGCAACATAAGCCGCTTCGTTTCTGCCAGCTACCAGCACATTGGCTTTAGGATTAACAACTTCACCTAGTCCGCCGTTTAAGGTTAAGTCCACAACCGAATAAGTAAAATCGTTATAGTTGGCAAAAATATAATATTTGGTAGGGTCGTTTGGAAAAGGAACAATTATAGCAGATTGGTTACTGGTTCCGTTACCACCTAAGGCAGTTCCATTAGGCATAGGATTGTGGTTTTTATCCCATACGGTTGAACCATCTGTATAAAATAATAAGTTGCCGTTAGCATCAGAAACGGTTGATGTTCCTTCAGCAGTAGTTTGTGCACTGTTTAAATCACAAACAGGTGCACCTGACGTAAAATCTAAACCTGCGGTGTTTCCAAAAAACCAGTGGTTGGCCTCTTTTTGCCCGAATGCAATAGTGCTGCATTGTAACAATACGAGGATGAAAAAATACTTTTTCATTAGTGTTGTAAATCTGCATACCATCATAAGCCTTGCTTTATACAAGTTAAACACTTGTTTTGTTTCAGTTTTTACAATAAATCTTTGTTTTAAAGCCTATTTTAATTCAAATTTTATTGCTTTCACACTTATTAAGACGAGCAAATTGGGTATTTAGTTGCAGTATTTTATGCGATTGTAGCCTATCAGAATAGCTAAAACCTAAAATTTATTATAGTTTACTGTAAGTTACAGAAAAACAGTATTATAAATTATTTAATATATAAAGCTATTATCGATAATGATTGATAAAAATGGTGTATATTCGTAGTATATGCAAGCCAACTCTAAAGAATTAAACGATGCCGTAAAAAATTTACGCAAAGGCTATTTAAAAGCTTATGCATTGGCATTATTGATAATAAATATAAGCTATTTGCTGCTGTATGCGTATTTAGGCCTTACAAATTTAAATGCTGTGTTTATTCCGGTTATAATCCTTTGTATATCATCCTATTACTTTATTAATCGCTATGCCGTTAACTTTATATTTATAGTAGAAGCAAGTGCATATTTAGCAACCATTGTTGTTTTTTTACTGGCTGTGTTTTTTTGGGAAAAGATGCCGGTGGTATTTCTATGGTTTTTAACCATTCCTGTCGCTTTGCAAATCATCAAGCCTTTCAGAACCATTTTAACATGGAGCATTGCGCTGTTATTGCTTGCAGCAGCTGCCCCTTTAGTTAATAAATGGCTAGCTGCCTATATTGATTTTAGTTATTCCTTTTCAACGCAAAGCATTGTTCTTATTAATTATAGTGTGTTTGTTGCTTGCTTAGGTTTAATATTATTGTCCCTTTATTATATTGCTGAATTCAATAAACTAAAAAGCCAACAAGTTGATTTTATTAATGCTAGCAGAAAAGATAAGTTTATGCTAAACGAACATACCGATGGTTTAATTGAATCGGTATCGGAAGAAAAGGATATTGTTGATAATGCAAGGGAGCTGGAGCTATTAGCAAAAATAAAGCAGCACTTTAAGCAAAGTAAAAGTTACAAAACACCCAGTTATAGTATACAAGACTTGGCAAAAGAACTCAACTCTAATACCAGCTACATTTCTAGAGCTATCAATAAACACAACGACGGACTTAGCTTTAAACAGTTTATGAATAGTTATAGAATTGCGGAAATTAAGCAAAGGCTAGATAAAAAGGAATACGAGCAATTTACCTTGCAAACAATTTATACAGAAGCGGGCTTTGAACACCAATCAACGTTTAACCGAGTATTTAAGGAACAGGTAGGGGTTACGCCAACGGCATATGTAAAAAGTGTTAATAAGAATTAAGCGTTGCTAGGCTTGGAAACGAATGTTAATTGTGTACGTTTCCGATTCGTACAGATTCCTGCCTAGCCGTCAGGCAGGCTACGTACCTCAGGATGACATCATAAAGTACAAAAGTGCTTCTTATTTTGTCTCCCGATAGTTATCGGGACTGAGCAAAGCGAAGTATCTGGTTTATAGAGAAAACGAATGCTAAATGAAATAGGTTTTACTACTAATAAGCTTGGTAAAACCGCAACTTTTGGTTGTTTCTAATTACCATTAATACCTCATCAAGCTTGGCGCTTTTGATCCATTTTAAATCACGCACTTCTCCTCTAATAGCCGAGAGGTTTTGTTGAGAAGATCTAATTAGTTGAGTACCGTCATACTTCATTAAGGCCAGTGCTTGGGCATCGTATCTATTTTCTAATGGCGTTACAGCATATACGTTCCCTCCTAGTAAATAGCTGCCTTGCGCCTTGGCTTTTAATATGGTATTTATTGGCGCTCGCTGTAAGTCTTTTGGTAGGTCATGCAGGGTAAAGCCACCTTTACCATCACCGTAAGCTACTACTGAAGCCAAGCGTTCGGCAGTTAAAGGATTAACATTGTGTAGCATTTCACCAAAAATACTGTCAAGTGGGGCATTGGCGTATTGGTGATAGTATAAAAACTTCTTTTTGATAAAAGGTAAAACCATTTCTGTTTTTTCTTTGCTGTAGAACGGATATTCTATACCGTTTTCAACAAAACTAAGCAGTTGCTCTACTCTTCCGTTTTTATTTACATCGGCAACATACATTTTTAATGGTGCTGTTTTATAAGCTTTAAGCTTGGTATTTAATCCCCAATTACCAATCAACAAATCTAAATTGCCATCTCCGTTAACATCATCCGCTAAAATGCATTGCCATAAACCAGTTGATTGCGGAATACTTGTTTTAGTAAATTGTCCATTCATGTTAACGAATAAGGTAATTGACATCCATTCACCTACCACCACAATGTCTTTCAATCCATCCTTGTTTAGGTCGGTAATAGCAGCATCTGTAGCCATACCAAGGTCTTTAAAAGTTGCGTTTTGCTTACTTTCAGTAAAATGCCCATTTCCATCGTTCAGCAGCAAATAACACGATTGTGATTTACCGTAGTGTTCTGCATGGGTAAATCCGGCAACAAAAACATCCTGGTCACCATCATTGTCTACGTCGGCAATACAAACACTTGAGTTATCCGAATAAATTTTTGGTAAAGCGGCCGCTGATTTGGTAAATGTTCCCGTTCCATCATTGAGATAAAGCCTGTCCAATAGAAATGGATTATTACCAGTGTACATATTGCCCCCGCTAACAACATATAAATCTTGGTCGCCATCATTATCGGCATCAAAAAACTGTGCATCAACATCTTCTGCTAGTTTATCCACTTCAAATAAAAAGGAGTTGCTTGGCTTAAAATCTCCATTAGGAGTTTGAACCATAACCGTACCAGATTGGTTAGCGGCATTACATGCGTAAAAGTCTTGCAATCCATCACCATTTACATCCGCCACCGCAATTTTTGGTCCTAATGCAGATTTGCCTTGCGGTATTAATGGCTGAACATAAAAATCACCAATTTGATTTTCATTATGCTTCCACGAACAGTTAATAGAATCGGTAACGTTAAAATAGGCTAAGGGTTTGGCTGGGAAGTAATGTTCATAATTGAACAGTTCATTGCTATTTTGCTCATTTATAATGTGATGTTTGTTGATTTTAGGTTTATTAATGGTGGTAGATTTTTGGCTAGTCCAAACCACTACTATGCTATCAACCTTGTTTGTATTGCCAAGTCCAAAATGTAATTGAGGAGCAACGGATGACTGGAACCCTCTTGTAGGCATTAGCTGCTGGTATTGAAATTTACCATTTACATATACGTATGCTTTTGTTCCAATTGCAGCGGTATTGAGGCCCTTACTTTTAAAGGATAAAGAAATATAGTTTTTACGAATAGAATTGTTGCGCAACACCAAAGCCATACTATCTGTGCTGTTCAATATCAAATCTAAATCGCCGTCGTTGTCTAAATCTGCATAAGCAGCTCCGCTTGTACAAGCACTTAAATATGCGCTCCCCCAATTAACACTTTGGTCACTAAAGTCTGCATTGCCATTTCCTTTAAAAAAGTAGGGGTGAGAATAAGTAGTTGGTAAGTTTGCTATGGCCTTTGCATCTATTTGTTCTTGAAGGCTATCGCTTGCCTTTTTTCGCATAGCGGACTGCATATCCCAAAAATGCGCAAAGTCTTTGTCCGTTATGGTGTGTGGAGTGCCAGATGTAATAAACAGGTCTTTGTTGCCATCGTTATTAAAATCGGCAAACAATGGTGCCCAGCTCCAATCTGTTGCTGCGGTCTCAGTTAAGTAAGCAATTTCACTAAAACTGCTGCCGTTGCCATTGTTTATTTGCAGACAATTTTTCACGTATTGATATACATAGCCCTTATCTATATACATGTATTTGTAGGTATACGGACTATCATCATTAACGCTTAGTTTGGTTAAGGGCTCTGTTTTGGGTAACATGTCTAAGGTGATAATATCCAATTGTCCATCGTTGTTAATATCAGCCATATCATTACCCATACTAAATTGACTAAAATGCTCAAAATGCTTGCGGCCCTCTTCTATAAACGTTCCGTTTTTGTTGTTTATATAGTAAC
>CAXHCC010000155.1:0-6566 GCA_964014945.1 uncultured bacterium
TCATATAAAATCCAGTTAGTAAAAATGCCAATGAAATTACCATTTCCGGAATTTTCGTGATTTTGTTTATTCGGTCTTGTAATTCAATTTTGTTGCTGACAAGTAATAAGGTTTTTATTAAGTAAATCAATAAAAATAAGGTGACCGAAACAACATGAATCTGATGAATTGTACTGTACATAATTACTTTGTTAGGATTGCCTCAAATGTACGAAAACTGCAAGGATAAACCATTCAATTAGCTATTAAAGCAATCATATAATGCTTTTTTTACATTTTTACTACCTTTACTAACCAGTATATTTAGCCATATGTCCATCAAATCCAACAAGCAAAAACCCATTATAGTATGGCTTCTCACGGGATGCACGTTAATATACTTTATGGTGGTAATTGGTGGTATTACCCGGCTAACTCACTCTGGTTTATCCATGGTTGAGTGGAACATGATAATCGGATCTTTACCTCCTACAACAGAAGCAGAATGGCAAGTTCCTTTTAATAAATATAAGCAAACGCCAGAATACAAACTCATTAACAATCAGTTTAGTTTAAATGAATTTAAATCCATTTACTGGTGGGAATACTCACATCGTTTTTTAGGCCGAACAATTGGGCTGGTTTTTTTATTACCCTTCCTGTTCTTTTGGATTACAAAGCGCTTTAATAAGCCCCTATTAAGAAAAATGCTTGTATTATTAATTTTAGGAGCATTTCAAGGAGTGCTGGGCTGGTATATGGTAAAAAGTGGTTTACAAAAAGATCCGAATGTGAGTCATTTTAGGCTAGCAGCGCATTTAATAAGTGCCTTCACCGTTTTTGGCTTTACCCTTTGGTATGCGCTTGATTTAATTCACAAAAACACTCCAAAACACAGCAATTCAAATAAAAAGAAAATTAGCAACCTTGTATTGATATTATTTGGAGTTGTAGTCCTCCAAATAATATATGGTGCTTTTGTTGCTGGGTTAAAAGCTGGGTATATCTTTAATACCTTTCCACTAATGGGTAGTGAACTACTACCGGATGCTGTTACAGCTTACAAATCATTATTAGAGAACATGCTAAACAATCCTTCAGGTGTACAATTCGTTCATCGAACAATAGCATATATAGTGTTTACCCTGGCATTTTATATATGGTATCAAACCGAACAGATGGAACTCTCTTACTATCAAAAAAAAGCGGCTAATATCATGTTAGCTGCCGTTATACTACAATTTTCCTTAGGCATAACTACCATATTATACATGCATTCCATACCCGTAGTAATTGGAGTTTTACATCAAACCGGTGCCTTTCTACTATTTACAACATGTCTCTGGTTTATTTACACATTGCACAAATCACTGTAACATAGGTTATCTTTTTTTATAACCGCCCTTGACATCTAAGCAAAATTACGTAGATTAACTCTTCTATTAAGTAAATATTAAGTATTAACTAAAATTAAGAAGGATGAAAAAGATTTTATTTTCGATTGGCGTTGCAGGAGTTTTGTTGGCTTCTTGCGATAAGAAGGATGATGCTACGGCTACTCCAACTACTGGAGGAGGTGGTGGTAGCTCAACTCCAACAACCTCGTATATTGCAACTGACAGTATTGTGGATGGCACCCAAGATAGCACAAAAACTGTTGTAAGAAAATTTGATTATAACTCAGACAATAAAATTGTTAAAGTTTGGAAGAAATATCCTCCATCTACTACTTTTATTGATTGGGATATTTTTACTTACAATGCATCAGGTAAACTCGAAAAAATCGTGGAGTACTCCAATTCAATTGCTATCGATTCAACAATGATTACTTACAATGGAGATTATGTAGCATCAGTAATAGGAGCTAGTAAAAAAGACACAGCTATATTTACTTTTGTGAATGGTAAAATTTCCAGTATAGTTATTTCAGAGCAAAAAGATACAGCAAAATGGGAAACTGCTACCGTAAATGGATTTACTTTTGATACCAATGGTGGGATTACTGAGTTAAATTATGGGGGAATGGGTATTACAACTGTACCTACTACTGTGGCAAATCCATACTATGCAAATTTTGCTAGTGATGATTGGTTTGATTTAGCTAGTCCTTTTGTTTTGTCAGAAGTTAGTCAAAAAGATTCTGTACCAAAAAAGCTAATTTCTGAAATAGCGTATACGCTTGACGCTAGTGGACGAGCTGAAACCTTGACCGAAAAGGAATATAGCTTTGAAGATGGTTCCTTAAAGGGAACTATAGTTAGAACAATAACTTATAAGCCATAGCATTTGCTCATAAGAAAGAATAAAAACCCAGCCAAATGGCTGGGTTTTTATTTTACCCACCCCTAACTGCGAGCAATTTACAAGGTGCTTCAACAATTAATAATTTGTATTTCGAGTAAAATATTTTATATTAGTGAATCACACCTAAGTGTTTTACATTAATAATACAAAATAATATTATGAAAAAGATACTATTCCCATTACTTGTTGCAAGTGCAATATTTGCTTCATGCAAGAAAGATGAAGATACTACCCCAACTACTGGAACAAGTCCGGCTACAACAAAAAAAACGGTAATATCTAAAGACAGTACTACGGAAAATGGTATAAATGTGTTAGTGCGAGTTTTTGAATATGACTCTGCGGATAGGTTAGTTAAAATTAAATTTAAGGACACAACAAATACAACATATAACAGATACGATACCGTAATATATAATTCTGCTGGTAACGTAGAACGAATAGATAACTATTCATTGGGCGTACAAACTGGGACCATATCAACCATGTATTCCGGAAACAATGTTACTCAAATTGCCAGCTCTGTTGGTGATACTTTAAAAATCACATATGTAAACGATACCATTTCTACCCTTATCTCTGCATTTGGCTCAAGTGGTGGCACTATAACCAGAGATACGTTAACGGCATTTGGATTTGATAGTAAAGGAAACGCCATTAGCCTAAATTTAAGAGGGACCAGAGTTCCTTCACCATTTACTTCACTTAATATAACCACGCAGGCTAACACTTCATACAATAACCCATATTATGGCAATTACATTAACATAGAAGACTGGTATGATATTTTAAATCCTAACATTTTTGTTTCATCCTACATAACTGAGGACCCGTCAAAAAAGAGTTTGGAAAGGTCGTATACATTTTATGCTAATAACTTTGTTAAATCATATACAACCAAGAAATATGACAAAAGCTTTGCGTTAAAAAGCACTACGAATACCTCGGTTGAGTATATAGAGATATAAAGAATGCTTGAATGCAACAAAAAAGGGAGAACAATTAATATTCTCCCATTTTTGTTGCATTTATTGCGCTAGAGTGATTTACCCAAGTTCAGTCATTGAGCTTACACTTCCAACCATTTCTTTCACTGTCTTCACTATTCCACTTACATCATATCCACACTCTTTGTGCAGTTCTAGTTGTTCACCGTGTTCTACCATTTTATCCGGTATTCCTAATCTTGTAACTTGAGCCAAATAGTCATTTTCCGCCATAAACTCCAAAACTGCGGACCCCATACCTCCTATTATACAGCCATCTTCAACAGTAACTATCTTCTTGTGTTTGGTAAAAACTTCGTGCAATAAGGTTTCGTCTATGGGTTTTGCAAATCGCATGTCATAATGGGCCACAGAAATTCCACTTTGTTCTAATTCTTTACAAGCCTCCACGGCGTAGTTGCCAATATGACCAATAGTCAGAATTGCGATATCTTCTCCATTTTGAATCCTTCTTCCTTTTCCAATTTCTACTTTACTAAATGGTCTTTTCCAATCCACCATTACACCCTTACCGCGTGGATACCTTATGGAAAAAGGTGCGTTTGTTTCTGGTAACTGTGCCGTATACATTAAATTTCTTAACTCCTCCTCATTCATTGGAGCTGATAGTATCATATTTGGTATACATCTGAAATATGCCAAATCATAAGCGCCATGGTGGGTAGGGCCATCTGCACCAGCTATACCACCCCTGTCTAAGCAAAATACCACATGCAAATTTTGAATGGCAACATCATGTACCACCTGATCATATGCGCGTTGCATAAAAGACGAGTATATATTGCAAAATGGGACTAATCCTTGAGTAGCTAAACCTGCAGAAAATGTAACCGCATGCTGCTCTGCAATTCCCACATCAAACGCCCTATCAGGCATAGCCTCCATCATTATATTTAAAGAAGAACCACTTGGCATAGCGGGAGTTACACCCATAATTTTATCATTTTTTTCTGCCAATTCCACCATTGTATACCCGAACACGTCCTGATATTTAGGTGGTTGAGGTTCTTGAGGTACAATCTTAATAATCTCTCCTGTATCCTTGTTAAATAGGCCAGGAGCGTGCCATAAAGTTTTATTTCCTTCTTCAGAAAATTTGTACCCTTTTCCTTTTTCCGTTAAGCAGTGTAAAATTTTCGGCCCAGGTATATCCCTTAAATCCTGAAGCACTTTGGTAAGTCGTTGCACATCATGACCATCTACTGGACCAAAATATCTAAACTTTAATGATTCAAATAAGTTACTTTGTTTTAATAAGGCATTTTTAATTCCTCCCTCCACTTTGGACACAACTTCTTGAGCCGTAGGTCCAAATGTGCTAATTTTACCAAGCATCTTCCAAACATCATCCTTAATTCTGTTATAGGTGTGTGAGGTAGTAATATCTGTTAAGTACTCTTTTAATGCACCTACGTTAGGGTCAATGCTCATACAATTGTCGTTCAGTACAACAAGCAAATTACTGTTAGTAATTCCGGCATGATTCATGGCCTCAAACGCCATTCCGCCCGTCATTGCACCGTCACCGATAACGGCAATATGTTGTCTATCTAACTCACCTTTATAATTTGATGCCACCGCCATACCAAGTGCTGCACCAATTGAAGTGGAGGAGTGCCCAACTCCAAACGCATCATACTCACTTTCAGAACGTTTTGGAAACCCACTTATTCCTTTATAAACACGGTTTGTTTGAAATTCCTCTCTCCTGCCAGTTAATATTTTATGACCATATGCCTGATGGCCAACATCCCACACCAATTGATCGTAGGGAGTATTAAATGCGTAATGAAGTGCAACAGTTAATTCAACTACACCTAAACTTGCTCCAAAATGTCCCCCCTTTTGAGAAACAACATCGATAATATATTGACGCAGTTCTTTGCTTACCTGCAATAAGTCGTCTTCTGAAAGTGCCCTTAAATCAGATGGGTAAACAATTTTACTAAGTAATTCACCAGCCGTGAACTGCATGTTGGGTTTCATTTGAATTTCGTTATGCAAAGATACTATAAAAAGAGCCTTAGCAGAACTTTATAACCCGCAATTTCAACAAATTGTTGTGGGAAACAATGTTAGATCATTATGGGTAATAAATTGCACCGCCACAATTATCTCTTGTTGCCCCAGTAACGGAACTAAGACAATTATTCTCATTCCTATATCTTAACACTCCCAAAAAGCCGAAAATAAGCCCTTCTTTGAAATCAACTAAACGTTTATCAGGCACAGTTACCCTATGGTGGCTTTCCAAAATTAAGCGATCAACTAAATAAGAATTATAAGCACCGCCACCCGTTATCAATAAATTACCTTTTGGCAGTTCATTTAATGTTTTTGTTATTTGATGAGAAACATGATGAGAAAACGTATGCATTTTGTCCTCCAACGCAATATTATCAATATCTAACAGCGGGTTAATAAACGCTACAACCCACTCTTTTCCAAGTGATTTTGGTTGATGAGGTGGAGTGTTATAGAATGTCAATTCGTTTAACCCTTTAAACAGATTAGTATTTATCCTACCCGATGCAGCCACCTTTCCTCCTTCATCATAATCTTCACCTAATTCCTTGCTTAGTTCGTTCATCACAATATTCACAGGGCAAATATCGAATGCAATTCTTTTATCCTTCAAATCATAAGAGACATTAGCAAAGCCTCCTAAATTTAAACAGTAGTCATACCCCGAAAACAACTTTTTATCCCCAATTGGAACAAGAGGTGCACCTTGTCCACCCAACGCTACGTCTAATGAACGAAAATCACATACTACTGGCAAACTACATATTGCTGAAATGGCACTTCCATTACCTATTTGGGTTGTCAACCTTTTTTCAGATCCCGCACGCCAAATCTTCGTTTCATACACCGAATGAAATATTGTATGACCATGAGAAGATATCAAATCTGGGTCTAGATCATTTTCGTCAATAAATGACTTTACTAGCTCACCCAAATAGAATCCAAACTCTTGATCAGATTGCATAATCGTAAATGCATCCTTCGTTTCCAGATTTTGCAATAAATTTATCCATTCTTGATTATAGGGAATTGTTGAAGCTTTGATGATATCAAAACTCCATTTATTAGCTTTAAACTTAAATTCACAATAAACAATATCCACACCATCGAGGGAAGTGCCCGACATTATACCAACAACTTTATATTTTTCAGAACCCATTAACAGTTACCCTTTTATACTTGATAGATTTATATTTAAAGTGTATGTTCTGTCTCTTATACACATCTGACGCTGCCGACGATGTGCGTTGT
>CAXHCC010000156.1:0-6465 GCA_964014945.1 uncultured bacterium
GCCGGGTTGATAAGAGTTACGGGGGATGTGGCTTGATGAGGTGCTGCTTACAAAATCTATTAACTTTTGTGCGGGAGCTGCTTGGGTTTTACCTGCAGACTCCCAGGCCGCCTTTTCAAGTGCTTGTTGATATTTTAAGCCACTTAAAACGCCATGGGCTTTGTAAGCTTGAAGGTCTTCGTCCTCAATTGTTACAACAATGCCAGAGTTGGAGTAGGGGTTATTTCGTTTGGAAGGAGACCACCCATTCGTTACTACTTCTTCTTGTTGTGTAGCGCACGGTGCAATAATACCACCTGGACAATTACAAAAACTGTACACCCCCCGGCCTAATGCTTGATGCACTAAACTATAAGATGCAGCAGGTAAATGTTTGCGTATCTTTTCTACTTCTTTAACGTTACAGTGATACTGAATAGCATCTATTAAAGTTTGTGGATGCTCTACACGAACTCCCATTGCAAACGTTTTAGCCTCCATCATTATGCTTTTACTATGAAGTAGTTCAAATATGTTTCTTGCGCTGTGGCCAGTAGCTAATATCAAGTTATCAGCAAGTAATTCTTGAGATTTATCAGTTTCAAGGTTATGAGCAATTATCCCTTTTACCTGGTTATTAGAAATGATAATGTCCTTTAGCTGTGTATTGAACAAGACTTCTCCACCATGTACTTTAATTGTTTCACGAATAGATTCAATAATTCCGGGCAACTTATTTGTACCAATATGTGGGTGAGCATCAACCAAAATTTCTGGGTCGGCTCCGTGATCAATAAAGGTTTGTAGCACTTTTCTTACATCACCTCGCTTAGTTGATCTAGTATAAAGTTTACCATCTGAATAAGTACCAGCACCACCTTCACCAAAGCAATAGTTAGAGTGAGGGTTTACAATGTGATTTCGATTTATGGCGGCTAAATCTCTTCGCCTTTCCTTAACATTTTTTCCTTGCTCAACTACTACTGGTTTTAAACCATTTTCGATAAGTTGCAGAGCAGCAAACAAGCCAGCCGGACCAGCACCCACAACAATTACCTCCTTGGATTTTTTTACGTTTTTATATTCTATTGGTGAAGGTGTATTTGAAGGAGTTTCGCCTATATATACTTCTATTAACAGGTTTATCCTTACGTTTTTTGATCTCGCATCAATACTGCGTTTAACCAAATGGTAGGTGAATTGCGTGTTTTTGGCAAAGCTAAGCTTACTAATAATGGTAGCGCGAATAAAGTTACTGTTGTGTGCGTCTGCCGGCGCAACCGAAAGGTTAACGGTTTCTATCATTTTTAAATGCTCCTTATTAGGGAGAGTTTTAAATAGATGTTTAGCCCTCAAAGGTAAACGAAATCAAGAATACTTTTGAGTTTAGTTTTTTAATTGGATCAGTAAATACTGTACTTTCAGGAATAATTAAATTATTAGTTCCTAAACTTAGTTTTCCTTCAATTCCTAATTTAAAATACATGAAATAAAACTCCACGCCACCGCCAATTTGGTATGAAAAATCGTCTCTTGTTATTTTAACTGTTTGTTTACTCCAAACTGGGGTTATCTCTTCTTCTTGGTTTTTTTTTGATGCTAAATCCATGTTGTAGGCTACACCACCTATTATATAGGAACTAAAATTATGGTATCGTTTTGAACGTATTTTTAAGTCTAAAGGAAAGTTTAAAAATGTAGACTCGATAATTTTCTCAAAAAATAAATCTTCATAACCTTCAAAAGTATACTCAATTCTCCGTTCCGAAAAAGCGATATTGGGAACAAAACGTAAAGTGAAATGCTTATGAAACGCAAATTCGCTTACCATTCCTAGGTTAAATCCAAATTGTGGAATGAAACGTACAGTTTTTAGTGTGTCAAATTTTTCAAAATGCTCTACAAATTCAGTGTTGAAAGTTGCTTGATGAACTCCAAGCATAAAGCCAAAACGTAATGGTTTGTAATAATAATCAGACATGTTACCCTTTTCATTTGGGTCTTGCGCCTGAACATGAAAAGCTGCTATACACAACAGTAATATGGTGAGTCCTTTTTTCACTTATTTAGTCAAACGGAAATAACTACATTTTATTTCTCGGCTATATATATGGAAGCAATTCCAAATGTAAGCAATATCGTACGGCTATTCTTAAAACCCGCTTTGTTTAACACATCTAGAAAGTCGTTGCCATCCGGAAAAGCTTTTACTGACTCTGGCAAATAGGTGTATGCTGAATTGTCTTTTGAAAAAACTTTACCAATTAGAGGAGTGATTACTCGAAAATAAAAATTATAAAATTGTTTAATTGGAAAAACAGTTGGTTTGGAAAACTCTAGAATACATGCGATACCTCCTTCCTTAAGCACGCGATGCATTTCAACAAGACCTATTTCTAAATGTTCAAAATTTCTAACACCAAATCCAACAGTAATTGCATCGAAACTATTGGTTTCAAAAGGGAGGTTTTCGGAATCTCCCAATTGAAGTTCAATTATATCATCAACGTTACTCTTTTTAATTTTTTCTCTGCCAATAGCTAACATACCTTGCGATATGTCAATACCTTTAATCCTTTGTGGTTTAAGTTTTAAGGCTTCCATTGCAAAATCTCCTGTTCCTGTTGCAATATCCAATATTTCCTTTGGCTGTTTGCTTTTTAAGAGTCCAATCGCCTTTTTTCTCCACCCTTTGTGAATGCCTAAGGAAAGGAGTTCATTCAGAAAATCATACTTTGGTGCAATGTTATTAAACATTTCAGCCACCTGTTCTTTTTTCGAAGTATTGTTGTGTTTGTATGGTGTAATTGGAGTTCCCACGTTATATGTCTAGTTGAATAGCTTCCTCCAGCAATAGTGTTTTATCGATTGGAACAACACCTACTTTTTCACATACAAGTCCTCCGGCCAGGTTGGCTAAAGTGGCGGTAAGGGTAGGAGATAAACCAACTGCAATGCAAAGTGCGGCTACACTTACAACCGTGTCTCCTGCACCAGATACATCTGATATATTGCGAATATGGGCGGGAACAACTTTGGATAAATTCTTACTATGATAAAACACCCCTCGTTCTGATAAGGTTAATAGCAAGGTGTTGATTTTTTGTTTTTTTATAAAATCTGCCGCAACCCGTTTAAGCACTGCATTGCTTTTATGGTTAAAATCTGCTTTAAGCCCTTCTTTTAGTTCTTTTAGGTTGGGTTTAAATAGTGTAACCCCTGCATAATCAAAAAAGTTGTTTTTCTTAGGATCTACAATTGTTGGTATATTCTTTTTATTGGCTATAGCAACAACGGTTTTGATCAAGGAAGCCGTTAAAACACCCTTGTCGTAATCTTCAAAGATAATTGCGCTTATGTTTTTTGCGTTAATAATGGATTTTATTCGTTTTAACAGCGAAGCTTCATCTTCCTTTAATAGGGAACTATCTATTTCCTCGTCAATTCGAAGCATTTGGTTATTACCAGCGATAATTCTTGTTTTAACCGTTGTAATCCTTTTTTTACTCTTGATAATTCCTGATGTAAGCAGTTTCTGTTCTTTTAATAATTTAACAAACTTTTCTCCATTGTTGTCATTTCCAATAACTGAACATAATATAGGTTTTGCCCCAAGAGCTTGAACGTTTAAGGCAACATTAGCTGCTCCACCAAGCCTATCCTCTTTAGTTGTTATTGAAACAATAGGTACAGGAGCCTCGGGAGAAATCCTGTTCACATTCCCCCAGGTATAAGAATCAATCATTACATCACCTATTACTAGCACATTTTGCTTGCCAAATGCTTTTAATGCATCTTTTATTGCTTTCTGATTATAGGAGGACATAATTTGAGTTTATCTTAAAAATAAAATGCTAAATGATGTTAATTCCTCATTTAGCATTTTAAAAGTTTCAATATGTAGTACTACTATTGCAACTTGCTAAACGCATTTTGAATGTTAGTAAGTGCAGTTATTAAATTTTCTTCTGATGCAGCATAAGATATTCTAATGCAATTATCATTTCCAAAAGCAGATCCTGCTACTGTGGCTACGTTTCCTTCTTCCAAAAGATACATACTCACATCACTGGAGTTTTCAATTGCTTTTCCGTTGAAAGATTTTCCAAAATAATGAGAAACATCTGGAAAATGATAAAAGGCTCCTTCAGGAGTTGTGGTTTTAATACCTGGTATTTCATTTAACATACCTAGTACCAAATCTCTTCTCTTTCTAAATGTTTCCCTCATTTCAGAAGTTACCTTCTCCGGATCTGCGCCAACTGCAGCACCAGAAGCTACTTGAGCAATTGAAGATGGTGCAGAGGTAAACTGCCCTTGAATTTTATCGCATGCTTTAGCAATCCATAAAGGGGCACCAATGTATCCAATTCTCCACCCAGTCATGGCAAAACCTTTGGATACACCGTTAACGGTAATTACTTGATCGTATATTTCATCAAATTGTGCTAAACTCTCATGTTTGCCCACAAAATTAATATGTTCATATATTTCATCAGAAACAACATAAATGTTAGGATGTTTAACCAAAACATCAACCAAGGCTTTAAGCTCATCTTTGCTGTACATAGACCCACTAGGGTTGCAAGGAGAACTGAAAATAAGCATCTTAGTTTTTGGAGTTATGGCTTGTTCCAGTTGTTCTGCTGTGATTTTAAAATTCGTATCTACGCTAGTAGGGATAACAACAGACTTTCCTTCTGCAAGTTGTACGGATGCCAAATAGCTTACCCAATATGGTGCGGGCACAATAACCTCGTCTCCAGGGTTAACTAAACAGAGCATAACATTTATAATGGACTGCTTAGCACCTCCTGATACTACAATTTGTTCAGGGGTATAGTTGAGATTATTATCACGTTTGAATTTATCAGAGATTGCCTTACAAACTTCTTTAATACCTGCAACAGGTGTGTAATGCGTTACATTATCATCTATAGCCTTTTTACCCGCTTCTTTTATAAAGTCAGGAGTGTCAAAATCAGGTTCACCTAAGCTTAACGAGATAACTTTTTTTCCTTGATCTTGTAATTCACGACTTTTTTTCGACATCGCAATCGTTTGCGACTCTTCTAAACTGTTTATTCTGTCTGATAGATTATTCATAATTCTGATGTAAAATTCTGGGCGTAAAAGTAAGGATTATTTTACTCTTTCAACGTACGCATTAGTACGTGTATCAATTTTTATTTTTTCTCCATCGTTGATAAATAAAGGAACCATAACTGTTGCTCCAGTTTCAACAGTGGCAGGTTTTAAACTGTTGGTAGTGCTGTCACCTTTTATACCTGGTTCTGTATATGTAATTTCCAACTCCACAAACACTGGCGGTTCAGCTAAAATCGCTTCATCGCTTTCAAAAGAAACCTTTACTTCCATTCCTTCTTTTAAGAATTGAAGACTATCTCCAAGCAAACTAGCTGGTATATGAATTTGTTCAAATGTTTCATTATCCATTACTACAATGAATTCATCCTCTGGGTAAATAAATTGCATTTGCTTATACTCAACCCTTACTAAATCTACCGTTTCTCCCGACCTAAACCTGTTTTCAACCACTTTTCCAGTTTTAAGATTGCGCATTTTCGCTTGGTAGCATGCAACACCTTTACCTGGAGTACGGTGCATGTACTCCTCAATTTTGCATAGTTCGTTATTAAACCTTATTACTGAACCAACTCCTACATCGCTCGTATTTGCCATTTGATAAAACTTTTATAATTATTAAAATATGTATGTTATTCCAATTTTTCCACCATCAAACATGCTACCTCCACCTAATTCAAAATTTACTCCTAAGTTGTCTGTGAAGTACCATCTTCCACCAACTTGTCCGCCTATACTAAATCCGTTCGACTTAATTCCCGTAACTCCATTTGATCTAAACCAAAAGCCTGGTGTAAGGCCTAAATAAATATCAAATTCTTCTGGTATGCCAAGCAAACCTGTAAAATGAAAGTTGCCATTTGGATTAATGGCAATAGTTTGTTGCTTATAATTTACATGATTTGAATTATAATTATTGCGGTATGAAAACTCTACGCCCAATGAAATATTTCGGTGAACTCCATAGTCGAATCCAATATATACTGGAATACCCCAGTTTGAAAATCCAACACCAGTATTAAGCTGTGTTTGCCCTTCCTGTAATTTATATTGTGAAAAGGAAGAGGTACTAATTACCAAGAATAATAACCCAACAATAATCTTCTTCATTTTTAAGTATATCTAATAAACCCCAAAATTAGGGTTTTTATTTAACTGTATTCACTTATAATCTTCAATCAACAGCTCTTTAGTACAAAATTCATATTCATGTTCCTGTTGATTTGAACAAACTATTATTAACCGATTAGAAGAATAATCGTTAACAAGGTTTTGGTACCATTTGATTCCATTTTTATCTAGGTTGGAGGTGGGCTCATCTAATAATAGTAAAGGAGTGTCGCTTAATATAGCTAAGCCTAGCTTTGCTCTTTGCTTCAT
>CAXHCC010000157.1:0-6463 GCA_964014945.1 uncultured bacterium
ATACTCAATTGTACCGTAATCAAGCACTTCTGTTTCAAATGAAAACTTCGGTGCATTTGGGTTAACCGGGTTTGGAGTTACTGTTTCTTCCCCATCTTGTGCTTGCAGTGAAAACAAAGATGCTATTACTAAACCTACTGATAAAATTAACTGTTTCATATTATTGATTTTTTATTTATTAATTGTTTCTACTTAGCTATTTATTCTCAACAGGTATCATACCCGATCGTTGTTGATCACCTAAAGGAAACGTAAATGCCGGTGGTTTCGCTTTCACATATCCCTTAATTGTTAACTCTTTCTTTTCTGTTTTAGAATTAGTGTAAACATAAACTTTTTTTACGAAAGCACCTTGCCTTTTGGTATCATAGGTAACTTTTATACTATCGGATTCTCCCGGTAAGAACGGCTTATTTTGAGGATAAGAAGGAACCGTGCATCCACAACTCCCCTTTGCAAAGCTAATTCTTAACGTATCATCACCGGCATTGGTAAAACCAAAATACACGGTACCATTTCCCTCATATGGAATGCTGTCAAAATCAAACACTTCCTTGTCGAAAGTTATTTCAGCATACTTTAAGCTATCCTGAGCATTACTTTCAATTGCTATCATTCCTAATAGTAAAAAGAAATAAAAACAAACCTTCTTCATGATGATTTAACCTCACTATAATCGTGCCAAAATTAAACATTTCATAAAAATATTACAATCGAATCCAGGCATGAAAAACAACCTTATGCATAATCATTATAAATAACGCTTATGACAATTCTGTGACAATCAAACGATATAGAATCCCGAATTTTGTTTACAACAAAAGCCAGGAATGATTGAGCAAATAAAGATATTAGCGTTTACACACAAACTTACCGATATTAATGACATTGGCAAGTTGCATATTGAAGAAGGTGAGCTTAAAGAAAGGCTCAACTTTTTAAAATCTGCCGCTAATTTAAAGGAGCTCTTTTACTTATCTACTTGCAATCGCGTTGAGTTTTTAATCATTAATGAAGAGGAAATTGACGACAACTTCCTGAAAAAGTTTTTTAACGCTTTTAATCCGGATTGGAATAATGAGGATATTAAATGGGCCGTTAATTGCGCCCAGCAGTTTCAAGGTGTGAAAGCACTTAATCACATGTTTAGTGTTGCTTCGTCAATTGACTCTTTAGTTGTAGGTGAACGAGAAATTATAACGCAGGTTAGAACTGCGTATGAAACATGTAATAAACTTGAATTAACAGGCGATTTAATTAGAATAATTGTTAAGAAAACAATTGAAGTAGCCAAAGAAGTTTATACAGAAACAGCCATAGCACACAACCCTGTTTCTGTGGTATCATTAGCGTATAGAAAACTAAGAGCACTAAACGTACAGCAAAGTGCACGGTTTTTGATTGTAGGTGCCGGAGTTACTAATGCAAGTATGGCCAAGTACTTAAAAAAACACGAGTACGCAAATTTTACTGTTTTTAACAGAACCTTAAAAAATGCACAAACCCTTGCAGATGAATTGCATGGAGAGGCATTTACGCTTAATGAGCTAAGCAGTTACAATAAAGGTTTTGACATTATAGTTACTTGTACCGGTGCTAGTGAAAGTATTATTACACCTGCGATTTATAAAAATTTAGTTGGCAATGACACCTCTAAGAAAGTGGTTATAGATTTGGCTATTCCAAACGATTTAGATGCTGAAATACTTGACAACTATGATGTTAACCTTATTGCGATTAATAATTTGCAAGCAATTGCTAAGGAAAACCTACAGTCGCGCGAAAAAGAATTAGAGCGTTGCTATACAATTATAAACAAAAACATAGAAGAGTTTAAAGCAATAGTAAAAGAAAGAAGTATTGAATTAGCTATGCAGGAGGTTCCAAAGAAAGTTAAGGAAATTAGGGTGGCAGCGCACGATGTATTTGCTAAAGAGCTAACCGATATGGACGACACCTCTAAAGAGCTATTGGATAAAGTTATTTCCTACATGGAAAAAAAATACATTAGTGTTCCAATGAAGATGGCGCGAGAAATTTTCATCGAAAACGCCAAAAAGTAATTCAAGTACACTTCCACCCAAAGCGTATAGCGTAAGTTTTATGGATAGAAAAATAATTATAGGGTCAAGAGGTAGCGATTTAGCTTTATGGCAAGCTAATCATACATTTAGAAGGCTAAGGAAGATAGGAATTGATTCTGAAATAAAAATCATTAAAACCCAAGGGGATAATATTCAAAACTTGAGTTTTGAGAAATTAGAGGGTAAAGGCTTTTTTACAAAAGAAATAGAAGATGCTCTTCTAAACAAAGAAATTGATTTAGCCGTACACTCTCACAAAGACCTCCCTACTGAATCACCTGAAGGATTGATAATTGCAGCTGTTTCGGAACGAGAAGATCCTGCTGATATGCTACTAATTAGAAAAGAGTGTGTTGATGCATCACAGCCTTTAAATTGCAAAAGCAATGCCATTGTAGGTACATCATCTCCACGAAGAAAATCGCAATTGTTAGCATTTAGAAAAGATATCCAAATAGAAGATTTGCGTGGTAATGTGCCAACTCGTATTCAAAAACTACGCGACAAAAAATACGACGCAATTATGCTAGCGACTGCTGGCGTAGAGCGTTTAAATATAAACTTAAGTGAATTTAAAGTACTTAGATTAGATCCAAAAGAATTTGTTCCTGCTCCTGCCCAAGGTGTTTTGGGTCTGCAAATTAGAGCCAACGACCATGAGCTATTCGAACAGGTACTTAAATTAAATTCAGAGAAAGTGGCTTCAACTATTGCAGTTGAACGAAAGATATTGAACATGTTTGACGGAGGGTGTCAGTTACCATTAGGTTCATACTGTATAAAAGAAAAGGGCTTGTATAAGGTTTGGGCTTCCAAATCAAACGACTGGAAAAATTCACCAAGTAGAATATACCTTCAAGCAAGTAGTGAAAAAGGTTTGGCAGAAAAAGTGGTTAATCAGTTTAATAACATTGACGCAAAACCTGTGTTGATTACACGTGATTTAGATGAGAACTCTTATTTTCAAAACACCCTTAAGGCCAACAAATACGAGGTTCATCCAATATCTTTCATTGAAACTAAAAGTATTCCTTTCAACGATATAACAGCAACCAATTGGATCTTTTTTGCTAGTGGTAATGCAGTAAAACATTTTTTTAGTCAAAACCCCACCTTAAATGGTAAGCTAAAATATGGTGTTATTGGGAAAAGCACGGAAAAGGAGCTGAAAAAATTTAATAAAAATGCAGCTTTTGTGGGTATGATTAATGACACCAAAGTAGTAGGAAAAAAGTTTGCGAAAACCGTTGGTGATGAATCGGTATTGTTTCCGCAAGCGGAAAAAGGGTTAAATACAATTCAGAAACAGTTTAAAAATCAAGACAAGCTGCATAATTTACCTGTTTATAAAACCACTAAAAAAGAAGAAATTACAATTCCAGAATTTAAAGTTATAGTTTTTACAAGCCCATCCAATGTAGAAGCTTTCTTTCAGTTAGGGGGCGAATTAAAAGAAAAGCAGGTTGTTGCGATAGGAAAAAGCACCGAGAAAAAACTAGCTAGTTTTGGAGTTGAAAATTGCACCGTCCCTCCTGCATATGATGAAGTAGCTTTGACTGCAGCTGTTTTCGGAATTTAAATTTAATTATGATACAACGCCCACGTAGACTTAGAAAGAATAGCATTATTCGTAATATGGTCGCTGAAACGCGACTAAGTAAGGATATGTTTATCATGCCTTATTTTGTTATAGATGGAGAAAACCAAGTAAACCCAATTCCTTCAATGCCAAGTATAAACCAGCTTAGTATTGATGTGCTAACTAAAGAAATAGAGGAAGGTTTAAAGTTGGGCATAAACAAAGTATTACTTTTTGGTGTAGGTGAAACTAAAACAGAGGACGGATCTTCTTCTTTTAGTGATAATTCTATTGTAACAAAAGCCATTAAGGCATTAAAAGAGAAATTCGGTGATAACATTTACATTATTAGCGATGTTTGTGTTTGTGCATATACAACACATGGTCATTGTGGAGTAATACACGATGATTACGTACATAACGATAGTTCTGTTGAAGTATTAGCTAAAATGGCATTAGCACATGCCAAAGCTGGTGCCGACATGGTTGCACCAAGTGATATGATGGACGGAAGAGTGGCTGTAATTAGACAATTATTGGACGAAAATGGGTTTGAAAATACCGCTATAATGAGTTATGCCATTAAATACGCATCCGCTTATTATGGACCATTCCGAGATGCTGCTGATTCAGCGCCACAAAAGGGTGACCGAAAGTCCTATCAAATGGATTTTAAAAACGGACGTGAGTCGTTAACAGAAGGCATGTTAGACGAGGAAGAAGGTGCCGATATTTTAATGGTAAAGCCAGCTCTTGCCTATTTGGATGTGATTAGCGACTTAAGAGAAAATACACTTTTACCAGTTGCGTGTTACAATGTAAGTGGTGAGTTTTCTATGATAAAAGCAGCTGCTCAAAATGGATGGATAGACGAAGAGAAAGTGGTTATGGAAAATATGTATGCATTTGCACGATCTGGCGCCGACATAATTATCACCTATCACACTAAAGATATAATTACCAACAACTGGTTATAAAATAACAAACAAATTACGCTTATGAATATTGATAAAAACCACCCTTGGCATAAAGTAGCTATTGGAGAAGATAGTCCAAACACAGTAAATGGAATAATTGAAATCCCTCAAAATACTAGGGCTAAATATGAAATAGATAAAGATTCAGGGTTACTTATCTTAGATAGGGTTTTATACTCTTCTATGTATTATCCGGCGAACTATGGCTTTATACCACAAACATATTGCGATGATAAAGACCCTTTAGACATCTTAATTCTTTCGCAAATTACAGTTGTTCCAATGTGTATAGTACCCGCCAAAGTAATTGGCGTAATGCACATGGTTGACCAAGGTGAGAATGATGATAAAATTATTGCCGTGGCAAGTAACGACATGAGCGTAAACCACATTACAGACCTTTCTGAATTGCCAGAACATTTTATTAAGGAACTACGATGCTTTTTTGAAGATTACAAAAAGCTTGAAAATAAAAGTGTTGAAGTAGCTGATTTTAAAGACGCTAAAGCTGCTAAGAAAATTGTTGATCAGAGTGTAGAAGACTACAAAACCCTAATAGGAAAGTAACTATGGTAATACTTACTTGTTAATTCATCTTAACATAAAACAAAGCACCATCACCCAAATACTCACCTGTTTGGGGGTCTATCTTTTTAACTAAAAACTCTATTCTACTGATTTTTTTATCCAGTGTAAAAAGCTCTTCATTGTAAAACCATTTTTCACGCATTCTTATTCTGGACACATCTTCGTATGTAACAGGCACATCGCCTTCTATACCTGTCATACCTAACTGTGTTTTAAATTCTTCTACAGAATACGCGCCATCAAACAATATATCATAAGCAATTATTTCACCTTTAATAACCTTAGCGACTAAGCCGTCATAAATTTCTTGATAATTAACGCCTTTATTAATACGATCCCAATACTCATCCTGCCAACCAAAAGGTTGTAAGGTTGGAATCTCAGATTGTACCTCTTCTGCCCAAACAACGCCTTCCGACTCTTTTTTCACTTCAACCTTTACTCCATCATCAGCTAATTCCTCTCCTACTTTTTCTTCAGAATTATCATCTCCACATGAACCCATTAACATTCCTAATAATAAGAAAGTAACCAGCGTAAAATTTTTAAATTCGTTCATCATAACAAGAATAATTAATTTTTTAGTTCTTTATTAATAGTTGCAGCAATATGTTTTGCTTTTAGGTAACCTCGGGTAATCATCACTAATTCTCCATTGTGCTTCAACAACAACGAGGGAAAGCCTCTAACACCCATTTTTTGTGCCATTTCAAAATCCTTTATGGTTTTTTGCTTTATTCCTTCACTGTTAAACAACCTTACAAACTCTTCCTTATTTATTCCAAGTTTTTCGGCAATAGGGAAATAGGTATTTACGTCGTTCGTATGCTTGTTCAGCTTATAAAAAGCCACTTGCGTAGCTCTAAAAAAGTCAAGTTCCGCTTCAGGTTTAAGTTCACGTGCAACTATTACAGCACGTGCTGCAGGTTCAGTGTCGTAAATAAACGAAGAATCATCTAGTATGTCATAGCTAAACTCTTGATCCGTTCGTTTGTGTATTTCTACCCAATGATGTTCTAAAAACTCGGCCATTTCCGAAATTTTTTCAGTATTAAAAGGCCGTAATCCGCCCATAATAAGCATTAAATGCATATTAGGATACATCTCCTTAATTTCAGTTATTTCAGGAGCAAATCCATAGCACCATGAACACATTGGGTCGGCTACATAAATGAGCGTATCTGTTTGCGCCTGTCTCTTATACACATCTGACGCTGCCGACGATGTGCGTTGTG
>CAXHCC010000158.1:0-6424 GCA_964014945.1 uncultured bacterium
GGTATGCTTTTTACGCCCCAATAGTCAGCAACTTCCTTTCGATCTTTATCGCTGTTAAGGTTTCGGTGGGCAGAGTTTAAGGTGGACATGCCACCAACTTCTCTTCCTCCCATGGCATTTGGTTGTCCGGTTAATGATAAAGGGCCAGATCCAGGTTTTCCAATATGCCCAGTGATTAACGATAAGTTTAGAAGGGCAAGGTTTTTATTAACCCCATTAACACTTTGGTTAAGTCCCATTGCCCACATGCTTATAAACCCTTTTGCATTTCCAATATACTCAGCGGCTAATTCAATATCGCTTTTGGCAATATTGCAAATTTTCGCCATTGCTTCTAAGGAGCTACTTTTAATTTCCTTTTGTAAATCAGCAAAGCCCTCAGTGTATTTTTCTATGAAGTTGAGATCAACTGCATCATTTTCAATTAAAATTTTGGCAATAGCATTAAATAATGTTACATCCGTTCCTGGTTTAATTTGCAAATGAAGATCAGCAATAGAGCATGTTTGTGTTTTTCGCGGATCAACAACAATTATTTTTGTATCAGGATTTTTGTTTTTATGATCTTCAAGACGCCTAAATATAATTGGGTGGCACCATGCTGGGTTTGCCCCAGCAATTAAGAAGGTGTCTGCTAGTTCTATGTCTGCATAACTTGCAGGTACGGTATCTTCTCCAAGAGCCATTTTATAGCCCATTACCGCAGAGCTCATGCATAGTCTTGAGTTGGTGTCGAGATTATTGGTTCCTATAAAGCCTTTACACAATTTATTAATAAGGTAGTATTCCTCTGTTAAAAATTGCCCTGATCCATAAAACCCTACCGCATCAGGGCCGTATTTATTAATTATTGTTTTAAATACAGCAGCTGCTCTGTCCATAGCTTTGTCCCATGTAACCCTTTGTATAGGTTGATTACGACTGTATCGCATTTGTGGGTAAAGCAGTCTGTCAGATTTGTCTAACACAGTGTAGTGTAGATTCATGCCTTTTGAGCACAACTTTCCTTTATTAACAGGGTTGTCTGGATCACCTTCTACAGAAAGGTTTCCTTTTTTGTCTTTAGAAACTATTATGCCACAGCCAACCCCACAATAAGAACAGGTAGATTTGAATGATTCCTTTGAAGAGTGGTGCATAATGATGATTTAGTGTTGAATTGATGAAAATTCGCTGCAAAGATAGCAAAAATTCGGTGGCGTTTTGAAAAATGTGTGTTTTTGACATGTTTGCCTTAAAAAAATGAAAATAATTTAGAATAAATTAGAAAATATAAAATAAAATGTAAAAAAATAGGGGGTATGTTTATATATTTTATACTTTTGTACAAATCCCCATCAAAAAATGGAATGCAGAATTGAATATTACGGAAATTTTAAGCCTGTAGTTAGGTTTAAATAGTATTTGGTATAGTTGCGTTTATTTCTTTTTGATACTGGGCCGCTCAGTTCTATTAACTCTTGCAGTTATATAATTGAGGCGATAATAGTCGGAAATTCTTTTACCAAGTTGGTAAAATAGGGAGGCTTCGTTTTTTTGTTGGTTTGAGTTTACGAACCCCCCTATTTTCCACTTGGATAATTTCACCAAATATACGTGAAGAGGCAATGATTGTTCTCGGTTGCTAATGTAATTTTTTGGACGTTAATCAGATACTATTCTCATAGCTTTTTATAAATTATCATGTTAGACCAACATGATCTTACTTACTCTTTTAATTGATTATAATCACCTTGTATCTTACTCTTTATGTGCTACTTTTGTGATGTTACATTTTGAACACTGTTAATTATGAGAGATATAACTTCTAAACAGATTACATTGCGAAAAGCTAAAGCTATCGGTTTTGTATCCTGTACAGCATCTAGTATTCAATTAATTAAAGACAATGCATTGCCGAAAGGTAATTTGTTTGAAATTGCGCGCACAGCTGGAATGCTCGGAGCCAAGCAGACTCAACATCTTATACCTCATTGTCATCCTGTAGCAATAGATGGTTTGTCTATAGATTTTGAAATTATTGAACCTGGTAATACCTCAGATTTATTGGATATTAAAAAAACACATGGAGTACTAATTACAGTTACTGCTCAATCAATTGGCCGAACGGGTATTGAGATAGAGGCTTTGACAGCAGCTTCTATTTGTGGAGTGACCATTTATGACGTTTTAAAATATGTAAAGGATCCAGACTTGGAGATAATGTCAGTACGTTTATTAGAAAAGTCTGGAGGTAAAACAGATAGAAAACGGTTTATAAAAAATAGGCAAAAAGCAGCCGTTTTAGTTTGCTCAGATTCAACCGCTGCAGGAAAACGCGAGGATAAATCGGGAAAGCTGATTGAAAAAATGCTGAAAGAAAATAATACAGAGATTCTTGAATATAAAATATTGCCTGATGAACCTGAGCAAATACAAAAGCAAATATTGGAATGGGTTGATCAGGATATTCCTTATATATTTACTACAGGTGGAACCGGTCTTGGTCCAAGAGATAAGACGGTAGAAGCGGTAAGAGGAATAATAGAGCGTGATGCTCATGGAATAACTGAAGCTATGCGTTCTTATGGTCAAATGCGCTCTCCTTTAGCAATGATGTCTCGTTCTGTTGCTGGTTCAATTAACCACTCGTTGGTTGTTACTTTGCCTGGAAGTTCAAATGGAGTAAGAGAGTCTTTGGAGGCCATTTTGCCTGCAGTATTTCATGCAAGGAAAATGTTAAGGGGAGGAGATCATTAATTTAGAAAGCAAATAAGTTGTGACGATTAAAGAAGCACAAGACTTAATTTTATCCTGCGTAAGCAATGCAGATACAGAACGAATTTCTATCAATGAGGCCATTGGTAGAGTGTTAGCCGTTGATATAAAGGCTGATAGAGATTACCCACCGTTTAACAGATCGGCCATGGATGGATATGCTGTTAAATCATCGGATTTTACTGATGGAAAGGCAGTATTAACCCCAGTTGAAAAAGTGTTGGCTGGTTCGGTTGCGAAGAAAATGGTTGTAAGCGGAACATGTATTAAAATTATGACTGGTGCTCCCGTACCAGAGGGTGCAGATGCGGTTATAAAGGTTGAAGAATGTGAGGAGCAAGACGGTGCTGTGCAAATGATTTCGTTTGGTGTGCAACCATGGAAAAACATTGCAAGACAAGGGGAAGATTCAATTATTGGAGATTTGTTAATTTCCGCCAACTCTTTGTTAACTGCAGCGTCTATATCTGTTTTGGCGGTAACCGGAAACCCTAGTGTTGAAGTCTATAAATTGCCAAGTGTACAAGTTGTGTCAACAGGTAATGAAATAGTTCCTGTAGATAGCACCATCCTGCCTCATCAAATAAGAGATTCAAATTCTTATGCTATTAAGGCGTTATTTAATAAGTACAATATTGTTCCAAAAGCAAATTTGCACGTGGTTGACGACAAAATCAAATTAAAGGAAGATTTGGGTAACCTTATGGATAATGATATTCTAATTCTTTCTGGAGGGGTGTCAAAAGGAGATGCAGATTTTATACCAGAAGTACTTCAAGAGTTGGGAGTGAAGAAATTGTTTCATAGGGTTAAAATTAAACCCGGTGCTCCAATTTGGTTCGGGAAAAACCCTAATGGAGGTGTAGTTTTTGCCTTGCCAGGCAATCCCGTAGCAGTTCAGGTAGCTTTTAAGGTGTTTATTGAACCTTATTTGCGAGCACATTTTGGTTTAAAAGAACTTCAACCACATCTATTACCGTTGTTAGTTGAGAAAAGAAAAGCTGCTAAGGTAGATCAGTTCTTTCCTGTAAAATATGCTGTTAAAGATGGCATAACAGGTGTTGTAATTAATCGAATGAATGGTAGTGGCGATATAGCAGCTACATTGGATTCAGATGGAATTGCTTTGCATCCAACTGTTGCCGATGAATTACCCGAGAAAACAATAGTTGAGTTTTATCCTTGGTAAAAAGTTATGGCAAACAAGCATAAGGTAACTGGTATAATCTTAGCTGGTGGTAAAAGCTCGCGTATGGGTTTTGATAAGGGTTTAGCACAATTCAAAGGCAAAAAAATGATTGAACATGTATTAGATGTTCTGCAAGAGGTTACGAATGAAATAATTATTGTTGCCAACTCTGATAGTTACAATTTTCTAGGCTACCCGGTGTACCGCGATTTAGTGAAAGAAGTAGGCCCTTTGGGTGGTATATATACTGGATTGCATTATTCATCAACGCAAAAAAACATTGTAGTAGCTTGTGATATGCCTCAGTTAAGCACGAAAGTGTTAAACTCCTTATTAGTTAACGATGGTTTTGAGATTGTTTTGGGTAAACTAGGAGGTAGGTTAGAACCGCTTTGTGCGTACTATGAAAAGGCAATTCAACTTTCTTTAAAGGACTTGATAGATTCCAATAGTTTATCAATGCAACGGGCTGTGAAAAGCTTTCGCACCAAGGTGGTAGAAATTGATGAAAGCGAAAGCGGTTCGCTAAAAAATATAAACACACCACAGGATTTAGAGTAGTTCTTAGCCCTTATATTTACGTATTTTCCGCAGCTATATCGTAACAAATGTTATGCTAGCATATAAATATTTTTTATATAATTGTGCTTCATCAAACCACAACAAACCACAATTACCAAAATGGATTTCAAAACGATTATTATAGGGGCTGGAATAAGCGGCATAGGAACGGCTATTGCATTTGACAAAACAAAAAGAGGATCGTATATAATTTTAGAAAAAGCCAACGAGTTGGGAGGCACTTGGAGAGATAGTAAATACCCCGGCGTAGCTGTGGATATTCCTTCCTTTGCTTATCAGTTTTCATTTGAGCCAAACAGACGATGGTCGAGATTATTTGCTGAAGGCAAAGAAATTCACGATTATATAAAACATTGTGCTAAAAAATATGATGTTGAAAAGCACATTAGGTATAACACAACTGTTGAAAAGGCAATATTTAACCAGGACAATGATACCTGGGAAGTTTTTTTATCGGACGGAACAAAATTAGTATCTAGGTATTTGGTGGCAGCTACTGGTATATTTCATCAGCCAGTTACACCAAAGTTTAAAGGTCAGGAGTTGTTTAAAGGAAAAGCAATGCATACTGCGGAGTGGGATGAGAGTTATGATTATAAAGGGAAAAGAGTTGGCATAATTGGAACAGGAGCCTCGGCAGTACAAATTGTACCAACCATTGCTCCAGATGTAAAACGATTAAGCGTTTTTCAACGAACTCCAATTTGGGTGTCCGGCAAAAATGATGTGGTTTTTACAAAAGATAGATTGGATGGTTTTGAAAAGTCTCCCCGAACATATCGGAAAATACAATGGAATGTGGAGAGTAGCTTAAACTTTATGTGGTGGGCCATGACCAACCATAAGTATATTCCATTTTTCAGAAAAGTTTCTACTATACCAGCTAAGAAAAATTTATACAAACAAGTAAAGGATAAAGAGCTTCGTGCGAAGTTAGAACCAACATATGCATACGGTTGTAAGCGTCCGGCTATTTCCGACGTGTATTATCCAGCCTTGTTACGTGATAATGTAGATTTGGAAACGGATGGTATAGACAGTTTTACTGAGAAGGGAATACTAACAAAAAAAGGAAAAGAGATTGAATTGGATTTCTTAATCTATAGTACAGGTTATAAAGCCACTGAAAAATATAATTTCCCTAATTTCAGAGTTCAAGGGACAGGAGAGTTAGATCTTGCCGATTACTGGGAGAAGAACGGATATCAATCGTATAATGGTGTTGGCGTACCTACTTTCCCAAACTTCTTTTTAACAAGTGGTCCGTTTTCATTTGGTTTAAATTGGTACGATCAATTAGAAGCAAACTTTCATTTAATTATTAGGGTGTTAAGGGAGGCCGAAGAAAAAGGTAGTACACGTATTGATATTGATAAAACCGCGCAAAAAAAGCATTATAAATGGCTTACAAGTAAAGCGAAAGATTCTTTACAATTATCACCTACATGCACAGGTGCAAACTCTTATTATATTGATGCGAGAGGTGAAAACTCACTTCCTTCAGTAGTTACCCCAATGTATAGGTGGGTGAAGGTTAGACTAATGAATTTAAAAGGTTTTACTTTCGGGAAAAACTAATTATTAGTTGCTTTAATAACGCTTTACCGTAAGTTAGTTGGTACTTGCTTAGGTGAATAAGAAATCGTCTACTTTTTGATTATTACCCTTACTGTTAAAAGTGTTCTCTAATAAATTTAAGGCTTCGTGTTTGCTATTTTAACAAGCGCTTAAAATCGTTACCCGACGGGCTTTGGAATACCTGCAGGTCGAATTCAGGTAGCACCGCTAATAAATGATCGAAAATATCACTCTGAATAGCTTCGTATTGCACCCAACGTTGTTCTTTTAAGAAGATGTATAGTTGAATAGGTACACCACTATCACCTGGAGCTAGTT
>CAXHCC010000159.1:0-6253 GCA_964014945.1 uncultured bacterium
TTTGAATGGGAATACTGGAGAAATAGACCTAGCAACTGCGGGCGGTGCCTATACCATTACCAATGACGGTACATTTAATGCATATGCACTAAAATTTTCCAATACAGGAGGTAGTGTAGTAATAGCGGGTGGTGCCGAAATAACCATAGACGACAACCTGGAAATAGTTGGCGCAAATATTAATGTTACTAACAACAATTCAAATACGATTAACCTAGATAACAGCAGTACGCATGGCGACTTTTTATTCAAGGCGGCTTCGCAAACATTTACCAATAATGGAACTGTAACCGTAGGAAATGATTTTCAATTTGAAAGCAGTGATGGCACATTTACCAATAACGGTTCTCTTACAATAAGCAACGATTTAAACGCAACTGGGGCTTCTAGCAATAGTATAATCAACAATGCTGCTTCTAGCGACATTACGGTAACAGGCGGCATTGACTTAAATAACGAACAATTAAGAATAAATAATTACGGTGACTTTGACCTTGATGGCGACTATAGTAATGTAGATGCAGGTGAGGGCCTTATTTATAATTACGCTGGATCTACATTTGAGTTTGCAGCTACTACGGCAAGTGATGGTGATGTTTACCTATATGCCAATTACGCCACTAATTTATTTGAATACAATGCAAGCGCTGACCAAAACATTTTAACACCTCAAGATAATTATTACAACATCACACTTAGTGAATCTGGCACAAAAGCCACCACTGGTAATCTTAATATAGATGGTAGTTTAATAATTTCTGGCACGGCTAATTTGGATGTGGCTACTGGTACAGATGATATTAACTTAGCTGGCGATTGGACTAACAGCGGAACCTTTGATGAAGGTGCTCAAACGGTTACATTTGATGGTACCGCGGACCAAACTATTACCAATACAAGTGGTGAAACATTTAGAAACTTAACCGTTAATAAAGCATCTGGAGACGTTATACTTAACACCTCTTCTAGCACTTCTATTACCATTGAAACCTTAGGTTTTTTAACCTTAACAAGTGGTATTATAGAAACCACTTCTTCTGAACTTATTACCATCCAAAATAATGCAGGTATGCTGGGTGGTAATGCTACTTCATTTATCGACGGCCCGCTTAGAAAAGAAGGTACAAACGACTTTACCTACCAGGTGGGTGACCAGGGAAAATGGGCTCCGGTTGGAATAGATAATAATACCAATGGCGAAACTTTTACAGTTGAGTATGTAAAATCCATACCCGCAGACACCTCTGTAACTGGAGGGTTAAATAATGTAAGTGTGGTTGAATATTGGAATATTGATGAAGCAACTCCTGGAGGAGAATCGGTAGACATTAAACTTTATTTTAAGGACAAATCATTTAGTGGTATTACAGATGCCGGAGATTTAACTGTTGCGCACTTTGATGGCGCTGATTGGGAAGACATATCCCAGGCTGCAATTGATTTCTCCGATCCAGGTTGGATACAAACAACTGGGGTTAGCGATTTTAGCCCATTTACTTTTGGTTCTGGAGGAGGTGTAAATCCTCTACCAATTGAACTATTACACTTTAATGCACAACAATCTAACACCGGGGTGGAGTTAACTTGGAGCACGGCAAGTGAAATTAACAATGATTTTTTTACGGTAGAAAAAAGTATAGATGGTGTAAATTTTGAAACTGTAGCAATCGTTAAGGGTGCAGGAAATAGCACACACCAACTTAACTACACCTCTTTAGATGCGAACCCTTACTTAGGCACTAGCTATTACCGACTAAAACAAACCGACTTTGACGGCACATTTTATTACTCTAATGTAGAGGTAGTACAGATATCAACGCAAACACAAACCTCCATCAATGTGTACCCTAACCCTAATAATGGGCGCGAAATTAATATCTCTTTAAGTGATCCTAACATGGACCATTTGAACATTTTGTTAATCGACGTATTGGGGAACGAATTGTACTCAACACAAATCGCTACCAATAATAATGATGTCATAAACCATTCTCTTAACGCTTTACCACAGCTATCACCTGGAACATATATTATCGTTGCTACAGCCGATAACTTCTTCTCTCAAAAGCGAATTATTGTTAATTAAAAGCTCACTATCATTAGGCATAACCCTACGAATAATTACGCAGTAATAAACAGTTGATTGTCTCGAAAAGAATTGTGATTTCGAATTTATATTTTTGCTACAATATTTTTAATTGGAAAAACAGATACGCATTTGCAAAATGCTAACTTTTAGATGTTTGCCAAAAACTATCTATATCTACAGTAGATGAGGATTTGTATGGGGAAGTTTTCCATTTAATAAATGCAACATTTTATCTGCAATTTCGTAGTTATTAACCTAAGATAAACCCTAAATTTGATAGGGTTATTCGGATAATTCTGAATAACCATTAATGCAAAGATGCAGATAGTAGTAGAACGGAATTTAAGAGACTAAAAACAAAGAATAAAAAGGTGATTCATTTCAATCCAATACGAATAAATTTTGTACGGGTAATTACTACCCTCGTTTTTCTTTGCTGTGGAAGCGCTAATACCTTATTCGCTCAAACTGCTTGGACAGGTGGTGGAGATGGCGTTAGTTGGAGTGATGCTTCTAACTGGGATTCAGGAGTACCTGATGTGGCAACAGATGCAACCATCAATGCCGTGGTTACGGTAACCGTTGATGATCCAAATGCTGCTTGTAATAACTTGACTTTAGGTGCAGACAACGCCGTTACCTTACAAATTACAGATGCCTCCAACGCTTTACAAATTGCCGGAACAGCTGCAATAGGTAATGATGCAGGTGGTCAGGTAGTTAATTTAGATGCGGGACCTGGAAGCATTACTATTGCCGGAGTTGTTACTATGGGTAATGACGGATCCTATCTAAAAGTTTCAACCGGAACTTTAACGGTATCTTCAGCCTTAACAATGGATGATGCCAATCATCATGCGGAATTGCGGGATGAAGGAACGTTGGCATTTGGAGGATTAGTAACGCATTCAGCTGGTGAAATTACGAATACAACCGTGGCAGGTACGGTAAGTTTTAATGCAGGATACAACAATTCTGGAGGTACGTTTACCACCATGGCTTCTGAAACAATTACTTTTGGTGGCGACTTTACTAAATCCGGTGGAGCCTTAACCTTAAACCCTACCAGTACTGCTTCATTTAACAGCGGAACGCCCACTGTAACCCCAACATCAGCCATTACATTTGGTAATTTTAAAATTGAATCTGCCGTTACTGTAACCCTAGCTGGTGCTATATCGGTAGCCGGCGACTGGACCAACAACAATGGTGTTTTAACACCTGCTGGTTTTACTGTAACCTTCGAAGGAGAGGATGGAGTAGGGAAATATATTAACGGCAATACAGAAACAACCTTTAGCGATGTAACATTTTACAATGCCGCTGGTAGCGTATTATACACGCTAGATATTGATATGACCTGCGCTAACCTTAACATTTCCAATGCATACAATGCCAACACAATCAACCTTACCCATGGATCTACCAATCCGACGTTAACTGTTACTGCAGACGTAAATATATATCAGCCCAATACTACCACTGAAGAACGTGCATGGTACATTAATGGTGGTACGGCTACCATAGGTGATGAATTAATTTTTACTACGGGTAACAGCACTGCAGATAATATTGCCAAAGTTATCGTTAACTCGGGGTCGTTAACAGTTACAGGTGAAACTAAATTTGATGGAACCCATACAGAAGATAGCAATCAATTAATTGCACTAACCGGAACAGGGTCTATATCTTTTGGTAATACCGTAGGTACTGATGCTACCGGACAATTTGGTCATGGTAATTTACATGTAACTGGTGCTGGCAATATGAACTTTGCTGCTTTGTTTGATCAAAACGGTGGAGAAATTGATGTTCAGTCAGGCGGCACCATTAATTTTAACAAAACGGGTGATGCCTGTACTACCGATCAAACCAATACGGCATTCATAACCGATGATGGTTCATTTGTAAATTTTGCTGGTAATTTCACTTGTACCGGTGGCAACTTTGCTTTTGCCAACGGTTGTACCACAGGTTTTACAGGAGATGCCACCAGCCACCATACCGGTGGTGTAATTGACTATGGTGGTATTGTCATCAATGCTGGAGTAACGTTTACCATTACGGACAATATTCGTTTGTATAATGATTGGACCAACTTAGGAGGGACATTTGTTCATGGTAACAGACAAGTTACATTTAGAGGAGATATTCCTGTGACAATTACAGCGGCATCAGGGGAAACTTTTTATAATTTAAATGTTTCACGAACTGGAGGAGCCTCAATTACGGGCTTAGTTGAATTAGCGGACGGAACAGACTTGACGGTGGAAAATAGAATCTATTTAAATCGTGGTAATATTAATTTAAATGGACAAACATTAACGCATGGAGTTGTAGGTAATGGTGGTGACCTTGATATACGGGCTGCCACTAACTACCACATGTATGGCGGAACATATAAACGTTATTGGACCTCTGGACCAATTGCCAGTGATGTTTTGGCAGATGCAGAGGGTATGTTTCCGATGGGTACTGAAACAGGTGAATACCGACCATTAGAAATCAACTCGACTGTGGATGCAACGGTAGACGGCGTTACAGGTTGGTTTGCAGTTGAACATGTTGATGCAGACAAAGTAACCGATTTAGACCCCGCACAGGCTGAAGGTTTACTAAGAATGTCAAATGCGCAATTCATCACCTCTTCTTCAGGAATAACAGCTGGCACCTTTGACCTAGATATTAGCATGACAGGCTTAAGTACGACTGGTGATGCATACCCAAATGCGGATGTGAGATTAGCGAAATACGCTACACCAACCACTATAAGCGTGATAGGAACACATGCTGATGCTACCACCGCTACTGATGCTAGTGCTCCAGTAGTTCATCGAACAGGTGTAACCTTTACAGAACTTTCTGCTAGCAACGACTTTAGGGTGGCAACAGCTGATATAGGTGCTGCTGGCGATCCTCTAAGAGAAACATATTACTCTACTGATGCTGGAGCAGGAGATATGACCTTTGATAACGATCATCCTGTTCAAGGTACATGGTCGTATTCTAGCGGAGGGTCAGGTGCACTTTGCAGCTGTGAGCCAGGTGATGTTACAGACGCATACGTTGTAATAAGTGCTGGACATACCGTTACGGTGGATGCCGCGGCTACGGTTGGTTATTTAGAAATAGAAACAGGTGCTACAGTAGATGATGATGGTGCAGCTGGAAGCACGATGACCATTGGCGTAGACTTGGTAACTGCTGGTTCGGGAAAATTCACACCAACAACTACTGGAGATTGGACGGTTACTAGAAATGTAGAGTTGGTTGGTACAGGAGCTTCAACCACCGGTGGCGCATTGAATGTAACTAATGACGTATCCATTGGTGCAGGTACGAGTTTAACGCTGGGCGACAACTCTACTTTTACTGGAGATGTGGTAATTGATGGAACATTAGCAATAGGTGCAAACACCTTAACGCTTGATGGTGCTACCTTTCAGAACATTAGTGGTTCGGCTGGTGCAGCTACCGTTACTGGGAGCGGACAAATTAATTTTACTACAGGACATAAAAAAATTCTTTCCGGGTCTAATCTTACGATTAACCCTGAACTATACTTAAGTAGCAGGCAAGTTCGGAGCTATGGAACCGTAACCTTAATTAATGATTTAAACGGTAATAATGCGGGTGGCACAAGATGGCAAAACAGACCGAATTCAGTATTAAATGTGACGGGAGACGTTTTTGCAGCCGCACCAAATGCAAGATTTTTGGTAAGGTTTATTCCCAACACGGTTAATTACAATGGAGGAGGTGCACAATCAATTAAAGACCCCTATAACACAGACACCTATTATAACTTAACTATTTCAAATGCGGGCACCAAAACATTGGCTGCATCCGCTGAAATATCTAACCTAGTTACCATAGAAGACGCTGCCATCTTGGATCAAGCAGGCCTAAGCCTTAACGGTAGTGCTGGACTTACCATGTCTGGAACCGCCAAATTAATTTCAGATTATACCGTCGCAGGAACCACAGCCCCTGAATTGACAGGTACTTATAACTTAACGGGCGGAACGATAGACTTTGAATCTGACAATGCTCAAAATATTCGGAGTTTAACCTCTGCCCCTTCGGCATATTATGATGTTATTTTATCTGGTACAGCATCTGTCTCTTATACACATCTCCGAGCCCACGAGACCCGGAATAATC
>CAXHCC010000160.1:0-6132 GCA_964014945.1 uncultured bacterium
GCCACTTCATTTTCATTAAAAGCCTCTGAAACTATTTTTGCAATTATTCCAGAGGTTGCCGGTGCCATAGAAGGTGGCTTAACAATAGCACAATTACCTGCGGCAATTGCAGAAATTAGTGGACCTATAGCCAACTGAAAAGGGAAATTCCATGGACCTATAACTAAACAAACACCACGTGGCTCATAAATAACACTACTGCTATTCATCATCTTCAAAAAGTCCGAAGGAACACTATGTTGCTGGGTCCATTCATCTAATTGTTTGAGCGCATACTCAATTTCGCCATACATTAAGTAAACTTCCCAAATTAAACTTTCAAAAGGAGGTTTACGTAGGTCTTTTTGCAACGCGTCAGTTACTTCTACTTCATACTTCTCAATAGTTTCTCTGAGCTTTTTTAATTTCTGCTTCCTTTTTGAAACAGATTCAGCCTTTACAAATTCTTGATTCAGTTTTTGCTGCTCAAAAATTCTTTTAATATTGAGTTTCTTTTCCTCGTTTAGTGCAAATTCCATGATACGTTGTTTTTAATGTGCTGAATATTGCGCACGTAAAGATATAACTTTCAGTGAAAGATAACACCTTAAACTCAAGGATAGTAAGCAAAAAGAATAAACGAGAGAATTACTCGATTGAGCTGGTAAAAAACTATTATTTTACCGATTTAATAACAACCACGCGATTGGCTGCTCTCTGGTCTGGTGAATCATTTTTTGTTAAATATTTAATTCCTCCATAACCTTCTACCTTAATAATACGTTTCGCGTCTATACCTTTTGATACAAGAAACTTTTTAACCGCCAAAGCACGTTTTTCACCTAACCATTTGTTAAAAGTAGGAGCTCCAATATTATCAGTATACCCTTCAATAGAAATTTTATCTGTGGTGTTACTTAATTTTGCAGCAACCGCATTCAACTTTCCTAAAGCTTCAGGTGAAATAAACGAACTCTTAGAATGAAAAGCAACTATTTCATCATTGCTATTTTCATCTCCTTCTTCCTCTAAAATATATTCTGCGTCATCCGCATTCGAAAACGATTTGTTTAATTTTTCCAATCGCGCTGAATCTTTCTGCTCTAAGGAGTATAGATAATTGGATAAATTTACAACCTGAGAAACGGACAATAGGTAAACACTATCATTCATCATTTTAAGTTGAGGTAATTCAGTCTCAGCTTTAGGAGCTGTTACCACTTCATTATCTTTTTCTAACTTTTGAATTTGATTTGAAAGCGATAACAAATCTGACATTGTATAAGCGATAAGGGAGTCATTTTGTGCAGTAATAGCTATACTAACTAAAAACAAAGCAAGGGTTAAAGTGAAGTTTTTCATATTATTTTTTTCGTAGTTCAACACCATATTTGTGAAGATCCTTTAAATATACGCGTTTATCATCAATTATTGCAATTACAAAAGCATCATCATAACCTTTTTCTCGTGCCAACTCTAATTTTTCGTACGCTTTACTTAGCTTTTTAAACTTACCTCCATAGGTAACACGAGTCATTCCATCTTTATAATTTTCCTTTTCAATCTCATCCATTCTTATAGATTCGTCAACCTCATCACCTGGTTTCGTTTTATAAGAACCAATTTGCACTTTGTAAACAACTTTTACTCTTGATTTTGAGGTAATGGCATACTTGTCATACTTATTGTTATTAGCGCCTGAAGAATAGTTACTTGACACACTTTCTTCATTAAAAGCACTAATGGGTCCGTTAGCTTTATTACTGCTAGAAGATACTTTCCCTCCATTATCCGAAACATCATATGCCCCCCCAAGCAAACCTTCACCAGACAATGAACTATCTGCGGTAACACCCTTTAATAAGGTTCGCAATGTATCTCTTTTCTCTAGGGTACGGATATAATTTGATAGTCTTACAACTTCCGGACCGGTAAGAAGTATTAAACTATCCTTAGCAAACCGCTTTAAAAACAAAGAGTCAGAATTTGATCTATCGCCTGTAGCGGATAAAGCATTGTTTCTGAATATAGCTTTGTAATCGTTCTTTTCAAGATTCGCGATTACATTAGAAAGCTTAACGAATTCATAACCCGTAAACGGAAACAATGAATCATTTTGACTTACTGCTACCTTCACTATAAACAACAGCATGCAACTTACCGTTATAATGTATCCTCTAATCATATTTTCGATCTAATAAAAAATCCGCTCCCTACAAAGGAACGGATTTTTTTACTATTAAATATCAAAATTATACCTATTTAACTTCCACAATCAACACAACTCTGTTTTTTGCTTTGTTTTCAGGAGTGTCATTTGGAGCAAGATATCTTTTACCACCATGACCTTTTAATTTAACAAATCTTGTTGAATCGATCCCTTTTCTGACCAGATAATTCTTAACATTTTGAGCACGCTTAACAGATAACCATTCATTAAATTTAACCGGACCTGCATTATCAGCATATCCTTCTAATGCAATTTTACTGTTACTTTTCTTAAGCATTTCAACAGCTAAATCCAATGCTTGGTAAGCTTCAGTTGTTAAGTAATGCGAGTTGGTATGAAATTGAATAGAAGGCGTTTTTTCCTCTTTTTTCAACTTAGTAGAATCTATTGTAACAACGGTAGTTTCAGCAACTCGCTTCTCCTCTTCCACAACTAGCATTTCAACCTTCAACTTCCGTAAAGAATCTCTTCTTTCTAATTCATGTATATAATTAGAAAGTTTTATTACCTCTGCTCCTGTGTAATAATGAATCGAATCATTCGTTAAATCCTTCAATAATGACAAATCTGAAATATTAGATCTGTTTTTTAAATCAAAACCATTAGGTTCCGTTGCCCTAGCCAATGAATCCTTTTTCTCTAATTCATAAATTATATTTGACAATTTAAGAATCTCTTGGTCAGTGAATGGGTTCAAAGAGTCGGACACCTGCGCCTTTGAGATCAATGCTGAGCCCAATGCTACAAATAATGACAAGTATATCTTTTTCATTTACTAATATTACTTTCGACGTGTATTACTAATTTATTAAATCGTCAACCTAACTAATTTAAGTTAGATTATTGATTTAAATGTCCACGCAAATGAATTAACGCGTCTTCTTCCTCCTGAGTTCTTTTGTATGTGCTAGTTGTTTGCTCTTCTTCAACTTCAGCTGACTTACCTGTACCTGCTCCAACTCTATACACTAGACCAATATTATATTGGTACCATCCATCACCTTTAAATAATAAACCAACATGTGCTCCACCACTAGCTCTAATACCCACATTATCAAAAGCCCAAAAATCACCAATAGCAGTAACATTAAAGTTAATAAACTTATTCTTGTATCGTCTCTCAGGAATTCTCACTTGAACTGAAGAACCTCCAATAGAAACCGCAGGAGAAAACCAGTCCCATCCTAAAATATTGTCAGAAATATCCTTCAAAGAATAAATCAAATTTGCTTCACCTTGTGCTAAACGATTAGGAAATGAAGACTCTCTATAATAATTAAAAGATACTCTTAAATTACTTGCCCATGGCCAAGGTGAATAACCTTCTAGCGACTTTTCAAAACCCATGTGCATTGGATATAAATGTCTCGACTCAGAAAAATCAGAGAATGGGCTAATTGTACCGTCATTATCCATAAAGGTAAATCCTGCTGTCATCAACCATGGTGAATCAACAAAATAGTTGAATAATGATTTAACAGAAGCTCCTCCTGCAGATGCGGAAGCGCCAGCGTCATCTTGAGCATTAGATACATTTGTAATTCCTGTGTAAAATGTTAAAGCTGCTATAGCTATGATCCATTTTTTTTTCATCACTTTTTTAGTCTTTTAGTTAATATATTGGTACTAATAATTCTTCCATTTTTAATTTTCGTATGCGAAGCTAAGGATTATTTTTTAATATTTTCACAATTAATTTCAAAAATTAATTCTAAAAGTTTTTGTTTATAACAATTATAAATTAGATGGTCCTTAAATACGTTTGTTTTAAGAGTTTAAGAATATTTTCTTTAAATCCTCCTACGTTAAATAATACGCGTGTAAATCACTATACTTGTACTCTATTTTCAACAACATGACGTTATTTATAGATATAAGGGTTATTGACATTGTAGATATCGTTTTAGTTGCCGTATTAATTTACCAACTATACTATCTGTTAAGAGGTTCTGTCGCCATTAATATTTTTGTAGGCATCCTGTTGTTTTACTTATTGTGGTTATTAGTAAAAATGCTGGATATGCAATTATTTGGCAGTATACTCGGTAAATTTATTGATGTAGGCTTTATTGCTTTATTAATTGTATTTCAACAAGAACTACGAAGACTACTTCTTTTTATTGGCACGAGCGATCTGTTTACTAAAGGGGTCCTCTCCAAACGGATTTTTGATTTTAAACATAAAGGATTTTGTAGTACAACTGACATTGCTGCAATTGTTAAAGCTTGTGAAAATATGGCAAACGTAAAAACAGGAGCGTTAATTATTATAGCTGGAAACAATGATTTAAACTTTTATACCAATACTGGTGACAAATTAGACGCAAAAATTTCAGTTCGCTTATTGGAAAGCATATTTTATAAAAATTCACCATTACATGATGGAGCAGTAATTGTTGCCAACAACAAAATTTCAGGTGCCAGGTGTGTATTGCCTGTCACCGAGCAGGAGTCATTTCCTGCTCATTTAGGTATGCGACACCGAGCTGCTACAGGAATTACTGAAAACACTGATGCAGTTGCAATTATTGTATCAGAGCAAACTGGGGATATATCAAGTGCCAAAAATGGCAAATTAAAAAACAAACTTAGCCCCAAAGAATTAAAAGATTTTTTAGAAAAGGAATTAGATTAAAGCTTAGGGAAACGCATTTTATAAGCTACATCTACTTTTTTACCTTTAGTAATATTCTTAAGCTTTCCTTGAATCAACCTTCTTCTCAAAGGACTGATTTTATCTGTAAAGAGCTTACCTTCTATATGATCGTATTCATGCTGAATAACCCGGGCAATTAAACCATCGAACTCCTCTTCAAATTCCTCAAAATCCTCATTCATATATCTAATCCTAACTGTAGGACTTCTTTGTACATCCTCTCGAATTCCAGGAATACTCAAACAGCCTTCGTTAAAAGCCCATGGGTTGCCTTCCTCCTCAATTATCTGTGCATTTATAAATACGCGTTTAAAATTCGCTAACTCCTCCCTCTCTTGCTCGGTAAAATCCTCGCTTCCACTTCCATGGGAGAATGGAAAAGTGTCAACAATGAATAATCTAATCGCCTTCCCAATCTGTGGAGCCGCCAAACCAACACCTAAGGCCTTGTTCATGGTCTCCCACATATTCTCAATCAATAAATCAAGATCCTTATAATCCTTCTCTATTTCCTTACCCATTTTTCTAAGAACGGGATCTCCGTACGCTACAATTGGTAATATCATAAGGTTAAAATTACTAATTATTGTTAGATTCTAGTAATTGCAAATAGGTTTGAAGTATAAGTGTGGCACTTATCTCATCTACCAAAGCCTTGTTTTTTCGAGCATTTCGCTTTAAACCTCCATCAATCATTGTTTGAAATGCCATTTTTGAAGTAAAACGTTCATCAACTCGCTCTATAGTTATAGCGGGAAACGATCTTTTCAAATGTACTACAAAGGGCTCAATAAAACGATCAGCTTCCGCTGGTGAATTATCTAGATGTTTAGGTTTACCTACTACAATGCACTCCACTTTTTCTTTATCAGTATAACCCTTTAAAAAAGCAACAATATCTTTAGAATGAATCGTTGTTAATCCTGTAGCTATCATTTTTAAAGGATCTGTAACCGCAACACCAACTCTTTTAGAGCCATAATCTAACGCAATAATTCGTGCCATTTACTTCCTTTATTCAAGATTAATTAATTCAACATAGTAAATTACTGAGGCAAGCGAAGGAATAATATTTTCATCACCATGTAAACCATGTGCCAAATGAGATGGTAAAATAATTATAGCTATATCACCAACGTTCATATACTGAATTGCTTCATGCAAGCCCTTTTCAACATCGTCCTGATCAATTAAAAACTTTTTTGTTTCTCCTTCTTCGGTCTTATAACATACCCTACCGTCTAATAACTCAATACTATACTTTATT
>CAXHCC010000161.1:0-6031 GCA_964014945.1 uncultured bacterium
ATCATCTAATAGGCTTACGTTTTATTCCGCTACGCCACTTCCACCTAGCTATTTGTATTTACGGCAAGCATCTGTTGATGCTAATGGTGCAATTGAGTTGCTTACGCATGTTGACGTAAACGCTTCTGTATCCTCGTATAAAGTGTTTCGTTCAGAGGCCCAAGATTCTTCCACCTTTATTCAAATTGGCACAATATTACCAAGTGTTAATAACCCTCTCGTATTTACTGATACAGACGTGTCAGCCGATAAGAATAGATACATATATAAAGTAACTCTTGTTGATAGTTGTGGTTTTGATGGCTTGACTACCAATATTGCGCGCAACATGGTTTTATCGGCTGTTTCAAATAGTGAAACAAAAGTTAACACGTTAATTTGGAATAATTATATAGAATGGGAGGCAGGAACTGAAAGTTATAATATTTATAGAGGGGTAGATGGGGTGATGGAGCCAACACCTATTGCGAATTTACCTGCTACAGGAACGTTTAGATATAATTATGAAGATGATGTTTCGGATGTACTTAATGGGCAAGGTACCTTTAGTTATTATATTGAAGCAGTTGAAGGAGGAGGTAATGTTTATGGTTTTTCGGATATAAGTAGGTCAAATGTTGCCATCGCATATCAAGATCCAATTGTGTTTATACCATCCGCGTTTCACCCCAGTGGAGACTTCAATAAAGAGTTTAAACCGGTAACTACCTATGTTAATGTTAACGAATATCTCCTAACTATTTATAATCGAATGGGCATAGAGGTGTTTAGTACGAATGATATCACACAAGGTTGGGATGGAAATTGCTTTGGAAATGTATGTGGTTTTGGTGTATATGTTTATACGCTCAGCTTTGTGTCTTCCAAGGGTAAGCACATTTACAAAGCGGGTTCTCTTACCTTAATTCGTTAACAATCATACTGTATTACTTGTTAGTAGAATAAAGGTTTGCGTGTTACATATCTTTAACTTTGCTTTAATCCAATCAATTAATCGTGCTCATGAATAAGTATAAAAGTCTTTTAATAATAGTGTTAATGCTTACAATAACGCATGAATCCTGGTCACAAAAAAAGGATGTAGCTATAGGTGCAAAAGAGAATAAAAAAAGTGATGGTGACGAGCCAAAAGAGGATTTGGTTGAAACAGGAAACGCTTGGTTAGATTCTGCCTTGGTGGTGATGCAAGGTGAAGATAAGAAGTATGCAAAGCGTTTGTTTAAATATGCAATCAAAGACTATTCCAAGGCGCTGGAGCTAAAAAACACATCTTTTACGCTTTATTACAATTTAGCCATTGCTCAAACGCAACTCAAAAAGTACGAAGACGCCGTTGAAAACTTTTCAAAAGCAATTGAACAGGACTCGTCAAGTGCAAATGCTTATAGAGAAAGGGCTATGGCATATAAAGGATTAAAAAAGTTTGATTTGGTTGTATCAAATTTAGACACCGCTATTGACCTTAATTATGATGATGCAGCAGCGTTTTATCAAAGAGCGATCATTAGAGAAACCGGAAGAGCGTATCAGCCTCCACTTGATGATTACAATAGAGCTATTGAGTTAGAACCGGAGTTTGAAGAAGCTTATTTCAAAAGAGGTGTACTTTACCACAACAAAGTACAAGATTTTGTTCGTGCAAAGTTGGATATGGAAAAGGTGTTGCAACTGAACACGGAGAATGCAGAGGCTTATTTTTGGTTAGGAAAAATAAATTTTAGTGCTGGTGACTTTAGTACGTCCAACCAATTTTTAACACAACATTTAGAGTTTGATTCTTTACGTGTTGATGCTTTATTAATGAGGGGTGCTTCAAGAACAAATTTAAAAATGTATACCGACGCAATAGAGGATTTTACATTGGTTATTGAGCTAGATAAAAAGAATGTTTTCGCTTACATGAACAGGGGGCTGGCTAAAGGAGGTTTGCGTTTGTTTGATGAAGCTTTACTTGATTTGGATAAAGCTGCAGAATTAAAGTTTGATTTTTCATCAATATACGTTAACCGAGCGCTAATAAAGTTTCATATAGGAGATAGGGATGGCGCTTGTAAGGATTTAAAGAAAGCACAAAGCTTAAATAATACCAAGGCAGATGAGTTATTGGATGAGTATTGCTTATTTTAATAGGAGAGCGCTACTTTTTTAAATATTTATATCCTTCACCAATATAATCGATAATATCACTGGCAATCATACTTTCTTCCCCACAATGATTTGCTGCAAAGTCGCCAGCTACACCATGCAAGTAAACTCCAAGTAGGCAAGCGTGCATTGGTTGGTATTGTTGTGAAAGGAGAGAAGTTAATATGCCTGTAAGAACATCTCCACTACCGCCCGTTGCCATACCTGGGTTTCCGCTACCATTAAAATGAACATCCCCATTAGGGCATGCAATAGATGTAAATGCCCCTTTAAGAATGATATAAATTCCGTGCTTAATGGAAAGCTCTCTTTGTTTTTGCAATTTTTCAAAGCTGTTGTTAGTCGATCCAGCAATTCTCTCAAATTCTTTAGGGTGAGGAGTAAGAATGCTATTGTTGGGTAAAAATGCCAACCATGTTTTATTCTTGGATAGGATGTTAATAGCATCTGCATCAATCACCAATGGTTTACTGCTATATTGAATTAAATGTTTTAAAACCCTTTCTGTTGGACCTTCAGTACCCAAGCCTGGCCCAATGCCGATAGCACTGTACTTTTCAATATTAAGTTTGTCACTTACAATATTCTCATCACTGTCACTAATGACCATTGCTTCAGGAACTGTTTCTTGCATAATTTCATATGCACATTTGGGAGCTTGAACGGTTAATAGACCTACACCCGCTCGTAAGCAAGCCTTTGATGACAAGATAGCTGCACCAACTTTACCCTTGCTACCTAATATTAATAATGTATGCCCGAAGGTTCCTTTGTGTGAATGCTTGCTTCGTGGTTGTAGTAACTGTTTAGCGATCTCTGTTGTTGTTAAATAATAATGGCTTTGTTGGGCATCTATAAAAGACTGATCTAAACCAATATTAAGAATTGATATTATGCCTACAAAGACTTCGTTTTCTGGGAACAAAAAACTAAGTTTAGGTTGCTGAAAAGTTAATGTGTACGTTGCTTTTATAATACTGTCTTGCTTCTTATTTAAGGCGTCACCAAATAAACCTGTAGGGCAATCAACAGCAATTATTTCAGCACTTAAATTATTTACAGTTTCGATTATATCACTTAGCTCACCTTTGATAGCCTTGTTTAAACCTGAGCCAATCATCGCGTCAATAATAATTCCCTGGCTTGTGCTTATATCGGTTTTGGTAAAATCTTTCGCTGATTTTATGGTATGTAGGTTTAACGCTACTGCTTTTGTATTATTTAACCTCTCCAAATTACTATCAAAGTCCTTGGTGCTATTTTTGGAAAGTTGAATATGGTATACGTGTACCTTATTACCTTTCTGAGCTAGTTGTCGCGCTATTACCAATCCATCCCCGCCATTATTTCCTGAACCACATAATATATCATACCTTGTTCCAGTTGCATATTTTTCAATTAACCATTCAACACATTTTGAAGCTGCACGCTCCATTAAATCTATTGAGCTAATTGGTTCGTTTTGGATGGTAAATTTATCTGCCTCCCGAATTTGCTCTGTACTAAGTATTTTCATTTTAGCGCTGTTTTGTTATACTTAATTCTGACAGTCGCACCCTTTGGCAACAGTTATATTTGTTTGTTTCATTTTTTTCTTAAGCTCGGCAATATCTTTTTCTTTTAGTAAGGTTGCACGTAACTCTAACCTTGTTAGGTGTTTTAGGTTTGGTAAGCTTGATGGTAAGTTGCCAATATCGTTATACCATAAGTTAAGGTATTGTAACGCTGTTAGTTTGCCAATTGTTTCAGGCAATAAGGTAAGTTTATTTTGGCTAAGGTTTAATTGTTTTAAATGCTTCAAACTACCAATATTAGCGGGTAAGGCAATTAATTGATTTTTGGAAATATTCAAGTATTGCAAGTTGCTAAGTGTCCCTATTTCTTCAGGGATAAAGTTTAGTCTGTTTTTACTTAAATCTAAGTATTGTAGGTTGGTAAATAAAAATACCGTTACTGGAATACTATCAAGCCTTTGTCTTTTTAAAGACAAGCGAATAACTTGTTCGGGTGTTTTTAATGCGTCTTCTAAATTGGTGTAAATAAAGGTGGTATCTAAACTCGCAGAGTCGAGCAAACGCGATGATTGTGCAAGTGAGCTGGAACTGATAAAAAAAATGCAACTAATGAACAGGTAATGAATGATTTTCATGTTTCTGCAACTTTGCATTCTTAATTATAAGAAAGCGGCTATGAATTATTTAAGGCTTCTAATGAATCTAATTCATCTTTTGCTAGTTGCTCTTTAAGTGCTTCAATAGATTCAAATTTAACTTCGTCTCTTAACTTTTTAACAAACTCAATGGTTAAATCTTGCTCGTAAATTGTTTCATTAAAGTTAAAAATATTTACTTCTATGCTACGGCCTTTACCTTCTATTGTGGGATTATGCCCAATACTTAACATTCCTTGAAAGCGTTTTGAGTTATGAATAACGTTAACAGCGTAAATCCCATCACTAGGAACAAGTTTTAATTTATTGCTTACTAGTATATTAGCTGTAGGGTATCCAATTTTTCTTCCTAATTGCTTTCCTTTTATAACGCTTCCAGTTAACTTATAATGGTAGCCAAGATATTTGCTTGCTGTAACTATTTTACCTTCTTTTAGTGCCTTTCTAACTTTTGTAGAACTTACATCAACCGAATCAATATCTTGGGCAGAAATCTCTTCTACATTAAACCCATAAACGGGTCCATATTCTTTAAGGTGCTCAAATGAACCTTCTCTGTTTCTTCCAAAATGATGATTGTAGCCAATGGCAAGCCATTTGGTTTTAATTTTATTTACCAAAATATCCCGTACAAACTCTATAGAGCTTAAACGCGAAAACTCCTTTGTAAATGGATGTATTATCAAATGATCAATTCCCGCCGTTTCTAAAAGCTTTATTTTTTCGTTTTGAGTGTTTAGCAACTCTAAGCTTGGATCGTCAGGAAACAAAACAAGTCTTGGGTGGGGATTAAACGTAAGCAATACCGTTTCACCGTTTTGCTTAGCGGCAATTTCTTTTAAACGCTTAATTATTGTTTGGTGTCCAATATGCACACCATCAAACATCCCTGTGGTAACAACTAGGTTCTCACAGTTGGCATCAAATTCATTTATGTTATTATAAATTCTCATTTATAAAATTGCTGTTCAATTTTTGTTGCTGGCGCAAACATATTTAATAGTAATTAACTTACTAACAAGCTGTAGGACGAAATATTTATGATTCTAATCACTAAAACTCAGCATCAGTAGCACCTCTCTCCTAAATCGAGGGTAAAAATAATCATAAAAATACTAACAAACGCTTCGCTATTTAAATAATTAAAATTAGCTTTGCGGCAAATTACACGAATAACTAATAATATACTTAAATAAGATGTCAAAAATTCAAGGTAAAATCTCACAAATTATTGGCCCTGTAGTTGATGTTAGCTTTGAAGAAGGAGCACTTCCAAAGATATTGGATGCATTGGAAACAACTAAAGCTAATGGTCAAACTGTAATATTAGAAACGCAACAACATGTTGGTGAAGATACTGTACGTACCATTGCAATGGATTCTACAGATGGATTACACCGAGGTATGGATGTTTCAAATACGGAAAAAGGTATTACAATGCCTACTGGCGATAAAGTAAAAGGACGCTTATTTAACGTTGTAGGAGAGGCGATTGATGGAATTGGTGAGCTTAGCAAAGAAGATGGAGCACCTATTCACAGAATGCCACCTAAATATGAAGAACTATCTACTTCAACTGAAGTGTTGTTTACCGGAATTAAAGTGATTGATTTGTTAGAGCCTTATGCAAAAGGTGGTAAAATTGGTTTGTTCGGTGGTGCTGGCTGTCTCTTATACACATCTTGACGCTGCCGACGATGTGCGTTGTGTAGATCT
>CAXHCC010000162.1:0-6030 GCA_964014945.1 uncultured bacterium
ATTATTCCGGGTCTCGTGGGCTCGGAGATGTGTATAAGAGACAGTTTTCTACCTCTTTGTGTAAAACAGAAATTTCCGAAATGTTGTTATTATCTTTTGCTAATGCTTCTATCCTAGCTAGTTGTATCGTCTGCTCTTCTAATCCAAACATTTGGCAAGATGGGGTAACTTTATGACTTGCAAAATAAATTTTCTCATAGTCACCAACATCTAGTGCCATTTCCATAATATTCAAATATTCAGATATATTTCTCTTGAAAATTGTAGTGAGCTCCTTTAACATTTTGGGGTCTGTGCCCAATTCCTTTTTAATAAAAGTTAAGTCCATAGATAGTAGAACTAAGAGTTAATATGAAAGTAATAAAACTTACAGTACAGAGGGACAACTAATAGATAAAAAAGGAAATATTTTCATTAATCGTTTAAAAATTGTGTCAACAATTACTTGAATAATTGTATCTTACGTTAACAATTCTAACATCAATTATGAAAATTGCAATTTGTGACGATGACGAGTTGTCATTAAGCGTTTTAAATAAACATATTGAGAGTACAGAGGACATTGAATTAGCAGAAAAATTCACTAATCCTTTGAAGCTAGTTGCTTATTTAAAGAATAATGATGTGGATTTGGTCATATTGGATATTGAAATGCCAGAAATGACGGGTATTGAAATATTGCAGTATGTTAAATTACCTCAAGTGGTAATCATGTCCAACAAAAAGGAATACGCAGCTGAGGCATTCGATCATGATGTAACGGACTTTTTAAGTAAGCCCATTTCTTATGCCCGATTTTTAAAAGCGATAAATAAAGTTGTTAATGTTAACAAATCGTTAAAGGCTGAAACAGGTAATGATGGTGTCTTTTTCGTTAAAGATGGCGGTAAACACATTAAAATTGAGATTGACAAAATAAATTATATCGAGGCTGAAGGAGATTACGTCAAAATAAACACAGAGGATTCATCATACATGGTACTTTCAACCATGAAAAACATGGAAAATAGGTTGAACACACACAATTTTGTCAGAATTCACCGATCGCATATAATTAATGTATCTAAAGTTACCGTGTTTGAAGAGAATATGGTGATTGTTAGAGATAAGACTTTTGTAGTTAGCCGAAATTACAAGGCTACTTTTATGGGTAAAATAAAGACAATTTAACGTCTAATCTCATCAACATTTAAGGCTATATTAGCCAATCCTTACCACAAATAATTCTTATATTTGCCGCGCTAATCACGACGTTAAGAATATTAATTGGTATGGATAAAGATTCAATAATAGGGCTTTTTTTAATTGCAGGTATTTTAATTGGTTGGATGTATATATCTGCACCAACACCAGAAGAAATTGCACGCAAAAAACAATTGGCTGATTCGGTTGCACAAGTGGAACAACTTAAAGAGCAACAGCGCTTAAATAATAAGTTAGTAAACACAACTGCCGAACTACCACAATTAAGCGATTCGTTACGACTAGCAAATAAGCACAAGGCATACGGCGATTTTATTGATGCCGCAACAGGTGATGATGAGTTAATTTCTATTGAAAACGATTTGATGAGGGTTTCCTTTTCTAAGAAAGGTGGAAAAATTGCATCCGTAGAATTAATAAACTACAAAACATTTGACGATAAACCGTTAATCTTATTTGACTCTACTTCAACTCAAAGCCTCAAATTTTCTGCTTTCAATAAACAATTTTCAACTGATAGTCTCTATTTTACAACTTCATCAACCGGAGGAAAAGTTAGTGGTGAAAACTCTCAAAGTATTGCATTTAGGTTAAATGCAGGAGATCCTAGCAAATACATCGAATACGTATATACGTTCAAAGGAAACGATTATATGATAGACTTTAGAGTGAATACGGTGGGAATGCATAATACCATTGTTAATACCAGTAATAGTATTGTTATGAATTGGAATGTAAAAACGCCAATTCAAGAAAAGCATTATGAAACGCAACAAAATACTTCCGCTGTTTATTTTAAGCAAATTGATGAGAATGTAGACTATATTGGCGATACCAGCGATGATTCTTTGGTTATCGAAAATAATGTTAAATGGGTTGGGTTTAAACAACAGTTTTTCACATCTACTTTAATAGCAGGTGATCGTTTTGATGGACAAGTAGATGTTAAATCTCGAAAATTAACCCAACAAGATGGTTACATTAAAGATTTTACAGCCTCCCTCCCTATTCCTTACGCTCATACGGCAAATGAATCTTTTGAAATGAGCATGTATTTTGGTCCTAACCATTTTAAAACCCTTAAGAAATACGATCTTGATTTGGAAAAACAAATTAAACTGGGTTGGAAGATTTTTGGTTGGATAAATCGCCTATTAACTATTCCGATATTTAATTTTCTAAATGGTTTTAATTGGAATTATGGCATAATAATTTTAGCGTTAACACTTATTATAAAAGCCCTTCTATTGCCAATTGCGTACAAAACAATTTTGTCATCAGCAAAAATGAAGGTTTTAAAACCGGAGATTGATGAGCTAAATGAAAAGCACAAGGATGATGATCCAATGAAAAAGCAACAAGCAACAATGGCACTCTATAAACAAGCTGGAGTGAGTCCAATGGCAGGTTGTGTTCCTGTAATGCTGCAGATGCCTATATTAATTGCTTTGTTTAGTTTTTTTCCATCTTCAATCGAACTTCGTCAACAAGGTTTTTTATGGTGTAATGATTTATCCTCTTATGATTCAGTATATGAGTTTGGTTTTGAAATCCCATTTTATGGTGATCATATTAGTTTATTTGCTTTGTTAATGACCGTATCTACCCTGCTTTATACATGGAGTAATAGTCAAGTAATGGGTACTTCAAACCAAATGCCTGGTATGAAATGGATGATGTATTTAATGCCTATAATGTTTTTAGGTTTTTTAAATAGCTACTCGGCAGGGTTAAGTTGGTATTATTTCTTAGCTAATATGATAACATTTACGCAAACATGGGTAATTCAAAAGTATGTAATAGACTCAGATGCGTTGCATGCGCAAATACAAGAAAATAAAAAGAAGCCTGTGAAAATGTCCAAGTTTCAACAGAAAATAGAACAAATGGCAAAAGAAAGACAAGGGCAAGCTAAAACGCAATCTCGACCGAAAAAGAAGTAAACGTAGCTTTAACACTCAGGTTTACACTACTACCTAGTTTAGTTTGAAAGAGTTTTACGAAAAATTAAAAATAGAATAATATTGGTAATTTAGAAACACTTGCTTGCTTTTTTGGCAACAGATGTTCTTCTAAATCTTAATCATCCAGCCCCTAGTGTCGTCAATTTTTCCTGTATGGATAGCTTCCAATTCCTTTTTAAGTTTATTGGATAATGTACGGTTTTCAATTGCTGGTAATTCGTAATCAGTTCCATTTAAACCAATATGAGATATATGTGTTATTGTTGCCGCTGTTCCTGTACCAAATGCATCTTGTAATGTTCCATCATTATGAGCATTTAATATATCATCAATAGTTATTCGTCGCTCTTCAACTTGTATTCCCCATTCCCTAGCAATGGTAAGAATACTATCTCTTGTAATACCAGGCAATATTGTATCACCCAATGGAGGGGTAATTAATATGTCGTTTATAACAAACATCAAATTCATGGTTCCAGATTCTTCCAAGTACTTATGCTCCTTCCCATCAGTCCAAATAATTTGTTGATATCCTTGTTCCTCTGCTTTTAAAGTTGGTAACAGTGAACGTCCGTAATTTCCAGATACTTTGGCAAAGCCTACTCCACCCTCAACAGCTCTAGTATATTTCGTTTCAATAAGTACTTTAACTGGTTCGCTATAGTACGGGCCGCTTGGCGAGGTAATAATTAAGAAACGATAAGTTTCAGAAGGCTTAACCCCAATAAACTCATCGGTAGCAACTAAAAACGGTCTAATATATAATGAAGAGCCATCCTCTGTAGGTACAAACGCCTTATCTAATTTTACCAATTCTATTAAACCATCCATAAACACATCTTCCGGAATCGTTTCCATGCACATGCGTTCTGCGGAAATATTCATCCGCTTATGGTTTTCTAGTGGTCTAAAAAGTGAAACTTGACCATCTTTATTCTTGTAGGCTTTCATACCTTCAAATATAGATTGACCATAATGTAAAATAGCCGCTCCAGGGGTTATTCTAAAGGATGCATATGGCAATATACGCAAGTTACACCATTCTCCTCCCTTAAAATCTGCCACGTACATATGATCAGAAAAATCTTTTCCAAAGGAAAGATTACTAAAATCTAAATCTTTTAATTTAGATTCTTCAGTTTGTTGAATTCTTATAGAAAGTCCTTCTCTGCTTGTCATATTATCCCTAAATAAGTTACGCGAAAATAGCTACAATTTTGCTTTTATACAATAGATAGCGCAATATTAGAAGTATTGAATTCTAAGTTAACCCATTTCTTTTTCTTAATAACCACTCTATCGTTATTAACGATAGAATTAAGAAAAACATCCAACGATAACTTATTAAGCTCTTGGTAGTTATTTTGTCGAAGAACACACTAGATACGTCATCCCGATTATTTATGAAGGTAACAACCTTCTTCATATCATTTGGTAAAACCATAATACCTTCATTTTCTGCAGAAATCCTATAAAGTAATTGATGGTTTGCAGCACTATTTAATTGCTCTTTTTGAATTGGAATTACGTGGAATCCTCCATTGGTAGCATATAAACTTTCGCCAACTTTTACATTAGCCTTATATGTATATTTCCCCTTGCCAAAAACTCCTGCGTTTAATTCATAACCTCCCATGACACTATTAAAAACAAATGGAAATATTTTGCCGCTATCATTCATTATTTCCAGGCTTACCTCTGGTTTGCTTACTAATTCATAACTTTTATTGTATACCTGTGCTGTTAGCAGAATGGGTTCATTTTCGTAATACGTATTATTGTTGTTAACTGTAAAAAACGATTTTCTTTGAGAGGTTAACAAGTATTGTATTGTTTTTGTTACAAATTCATCAAACAATAAATGGTTTTTATGATCAAGAAAATTATGAATTCTCCATTTCCAAATTCCCTCGCCATTAAAGCATGCGAATTTGTAATTGTCAATCTGGCTAAAATACATCAATGGCGTAATAGTTTCAACAGCTCCTATCTGTTGGTAAAGCAAGCTTTCCGACACACCCTTCATCTCATTACCTCGTGCATTAAATGGACAGTTAACGGCAGGTAATTGCTTGGTATAAGCAATAAACTCTTCACTTAATGTAAACAGCGAAAAGTTCCTGTTTACAAGGGCTTCACATTCATTTGACTTGTTTATATAACTTATTCCTAAAGATGATTCAATGCTACAAAATGTATTTGCACCGCTAATCAACCAAAGCGGCACATTACTTTTTATTACCCGATTTATAAAATTATTTGAGGCTTTTTCATTATTGGCATCTGGTCTATAAACAATACAATCATATAGTGTAAGTGTATCTTTTAGGTTTTTAAGGGTGCTTGTTTTTACTAAAAACCGGTCTTTTTTCTTTATAGCATTGCTGATTGCACCAATATCAGGATGAGAAGAAGAAGAAACAATCAATATTTTTCTCTTTTCCTTGATTACCTCAATAAATACATCGTATCTATTGTTTGTTATCACCGTTTCGCCAACGCATTTATCAAGAACAAGGCGATAATGTTTAGTCCCAACTGATTCTGCTTTCAATAATACTGGTATGGTTTTAAAATAAGTATTACTGTTTATGTTGATTGCTTTTTTATAAAGAAGACTATCGTCTTCATAAACTTTTAAGACTGATGTTTGATTGTTACACTTACTAGCTTTTATTTTCACTTGTAAAGGGAATTTATTACCCACAACAGCGCTTTTGTTATGTAGAACATTAAATACGCTCAAGTCTTTTTTTATTATGGTATCTCCTAATGCAATTGTATAAATTGGGCTTGTTATACCATCAATTGAATACATTCTGTCTCTTATACACATCTCCGAGCCCACGAGACCCGGAATAAT
>CAXHCC010000163.1:0-6022 GCA_964014945.1 uncultured bacterium
ATTATTCCGGGTCTCGTGGGCTCGGAGATGTGTATAAGAGACAGGTGTGTTTCCTACGTAAATAGTGTTAACATATATAGTAGGTACAACTATATCTGGAAAGTTTTCTTTGGGTAAACTGTTATAAGACATGATGCCCGCAAACAGCACAAAAATGGTAAGCACATAAATGCTTTTTTTATTGTCAATGGCCCAACTTGATGGCTTGAATTCTTTAAATGTCATAATTAAATTCGCTAAGTATTAGAACTACCTTATTTGCTGCTTACAAAATCGCCTTCTTGAACAATATTATATCCCTCAATCAGTAACAAATCTCCAGCTGATAATCCCGAAAGCACTTCGGCTTTTCCTTTGTATTTGTTGCCTAGTTTTATTGGTTGTTGAACCGCTTGTCCGTTACGTGACACATAAACAAATTGTTGGTTTTGGTCGTCTCGTTGAATTACTTTTACCGGAATAGTAACTAAAGCAGAGTCGGATTGGTAATCGTTAATACTTAAACTAGCTATCATATTTGGGTAGTAATTCTTGCTACCTTTTAATACACTTTCTACAGTAAATGTTCTCGTTTCCGCTTTAATAGATTTTGAAACAAAATTTACTTTGCTATAAAGGGTGTCATCCAAATCAGGGAATTTAATTATCACCGATGCGCCTCTTTTTATTTTACCTGCATAGCTTTCTGCTAACTCTGCTGTAACTTTTAACTTTGAAAAATTAATAACACGTATGGCCGGCATACCTGGAGCGGTTGTTTCGCCAATCTTTATATTAACCGCATCTATTGTTCCATTTATTGGAGAAATTATTTTAGTCATTCTGAGTTGCTCTTGCATGGCAGCCAATTTCCTTTCTAAGCTCAACTTATTTGTTTTTGCCTGTAGGTATTCTACTTCGGTGCCAATCTTATGCTCTACCCAAAGCCCCTTTCTTTTTTCATAAAGTTGTGTTGCCAGTTCTAGATTTTCGTTAAGGTCTAAAATTTGTTGTTGTAATGCTCTACTATCTGTTTCGGCTAAAATTTGACCTTCAACTACATTTTCTCCCACATTTACCAAAATCTTGGTAATTGTTCCAGGCATTTGCGTACTTACCGCCGTGTTTTCTTCTGCATCAATTCGGCCTTGTACATCAATAAAGTTTTTAAACACTTCATTTTCCAGTGCCAACAAGGTAACTGGTATTGAGTCAATTACCTGAGAAGTATCTGTGTCTAATTCGCTTTCAAGTTGAGTTATTTTTTCTTGTATTTCGTTTAGTTCAATTTTAAGTTGTTCCAGTTGTGCCGATTTGTTTTCTTCAGAACTGCAAGAAATCAGCAAGGTTAAAATTATCAGACTAAGGGTTATAGTATTTTTCATTGTTGTGGTTTATGTAAGTTTTAGTTTAAGTTTTTAATAAGTGATGCTGCCAACGGCTTTGTCATAATCTATTTTGGCAATTATTGCCTCGTACAGTGTATTGTAATAATTGATTTGAGATTCTTTTAGTGCTTCTTCAGCGGAGACAATTTCTAAATTTGTACCCACGCCTTGTTCAAATTTTATCTTCGTGATACGTACCACTTCCGTGGCAATTTCTATGTTCTTTTTTTGATGTTCCAACGAACTTGTAGCGTTAATCAAGTTAGTTTTGGCATTAGCGATTTCTAGTGCAATTGCATTTTCTAAATCACGCAACGTGTTTTCCGCTTTTTCAACATTTAGTTTTGCTTGTTGCGTTTTTGCATGTTGTTGAGTACCGGTAAAAATTGGCACTTTTATAGTTCCTCCAATTACTGAAGTAGGGTACCAAATCTGCTGAGAATTAAGAAAATCAAATTTATTATTAAATCCGTTTTTGCTAAAGCTTCCATATAAGTGCGCACTAGGAATAAATGATAGCCTGTTTCTTTTTAATTCTAACTTATCTAACTTAAGCTGCGTGTTTAATATGTTAAACTCAGCACGTTTAGTAAATGCCGTGCTCGTATTTTCCGTGCTATCGGCAACATCAAATGAGTAATTATCCAGTTGATCAGTTAAGGATATTGGTTGATTTACATCTAAGCCCATTTGATACTTTAATAAAAAGGTGCCAACTTCTAAAAGACGAGCCAACTTTTGTTTTTCAGTTAGCAGGTTGTTGTACGTTACTTTAAGCCTGTCGTAATCAATTTTTTCTGCAAATCCGTAGTGTGCTAAACCTTGAACACCGCCCATAGCGGTTTTAACTCGCTTAATATTGGCATCCATTAATTCCATTCGGTCTTGGTTTACTAATACCGTGTAATATGCTTTGCTAACAGCTACGGCAGTTTCAATTTTTGTTCTGTTAACGTTATGCGTTGATAGTTCAACATAAACCTTAGAAGCAACTAGTCCTAAAAAATAGTCACCACTAAACAAAAGTTGGCTTACTTCAATTCCTCCCATGGCTTGGTATTGAATACCAAATTGCGCTTCACTGTATGTTCCTGGAGGACCACCAAATGCTTCAGCTGGTATTACCTGAGTTGGGATGTCTAAAAAATCTTTTACATCTATGCTTCCACTTATCTGCGGAAGACCAATGCCGGTAATTTCGGCAACTTTTTTCTTAGCTATTTGTTCGTCAATGATGGCATTTTTAACATTGCTGTGATTTTTTAATGCATACTCTACTGCTTGTTCTAGCGAAAAAGATTGCATAGAACTATCAGCATCTTGTCCATTTGAAAGAAATGGAAATGCAAAAACGAATACGAATAATAGTTGTTTGTTCATTATAGGTTGGTTGATTAAACTATGATAATTTGAGTTTTGCTTTATGTTTTTCTAGTAATTTTTGCCCTTTAATAGTACAAATGCCATTTAAAAAGTGGTTTAATAAACTCAATTGTACATCCTTAACATGGTACTTACTAGGAGGAAATATTTCAGGGTTAAATCCCATTTCTATTTGTGAAATACGAAGTTGAGTTATAATATCTTTATCAAAGTCGTTTCTAACAAACCCTTCTTCTATTCCTCTGTTAATAGAATCTTTAATGGTGGTTGCCATAAAATCTTGTTTAAACTTTTGAAATTCACTCCAAATGGTGGAATGATGTTTTTGCAAATCGTAAAAGACATTCGGATTCATTTGAGTAAACAATTCTTCCATATGTTGCATTACCAAAATAAACTCTTCAATAACGTTTTTTGTTCTACTTACAATTTCCTTAATATCGTCTTGGTGGCAATTCAACTCTGTCATCAACATGGTTTCAACAATTTTATCCTTGTTGTCATAATGTTGATAAATGGTTTTTTTTGAAACCGCTACGTGTTTAGCAATATCATCCATGGTAATGGATTTTATTCCATACTTAAAAAAAAGTTCGGCAGCTCCTTGGAGTATTTTTTCTTGTATTTCCATTTTAATTTCGTGAGCAAAACTATGGAAACGAAATTGTTTTCCAAAGTTTCCATTGTTAAATTTCTGCAAATTTTCGTTTTTACGTATTTACCGCATAAATTTGTTGGTTATGGCTATGCATAATAAACTAGGAGCCGATGGTGAATCGATAGCTGTGGATTACTTAAAAGCAAACGGCTACAAAGTGATAGCAAGAAATTGGAGGGTTGGTCATTTAGAAGTTGATATTATTGCCGAATTAAATTCCACTATTGTGTTTGTTGAGGTAAAAACTCGTTCTACCAATTTTTTTGGTGACCCCCATACATTTGTTTCAATTGAAAAACAAAAAAATATTGTTGCAGCGGCAAATGAATATCTTCAGCAAAACCAACTAGATATGGAGTGCCGGTTTGATATAATTGGGGTGGTTATGTTGAGAGAGTCACACACAACAAATCATTTTGTTGATGCGTTTTACCCTCTCCTATAAATTGTCTAACACCTTTGTTAGGTCAGCATCGGTTGTTGATTCCATGGTCACATCAATCGATTGAGAAGCGTTAACAGTAATGGTGCTATTGAAATAGTACAAATCGTTAATACCACTTTTAACCGCTATTGCAATAATGTTGGCTTCGGCTCCATCAGGTATTGAATCAGAAACGAGGTTGCGTACTTGCATTATCGTTTTGGTAGCTGGCAAATAGATAAATATTGCAACGTTAGTTAAATCGTCAACCGTTGATGTAAAAGTTAATTGGTAGGTTGAAGATGATATATGCATTTTTCCACAGTTTAACCAACCGAATTTAACGATGTTGTTTGAATGTCCTTGGGCAGTATCGGAAAATACTGGTGTGTAAGGTGTACTTACACCAAGTGTTGAAGGATCGTCTGTATAATCGATGAGTGATGATGAATCGAATCCGTAGAAAGAACGCATATAATTTTTTGGCGCATTGCTTGGCATTTTTACATAATAGGAGCATCCGTTACGCAGTGCTAGTTCTTTGTCATCTTTAAAAGTACGTACCCTAATGGTTCCTTCGGTTTCTAATATGCTGCCATTACTCATAGATGCCATTTGATAATAGATAAGATCTTTAGCGGTGTATAACTCAACTATTTTTAATGTGTATGGAAAATATACTGAATCTCCTCCTTGAAGTTGTAGGCAGTTTTTAGCAATGCACAAATTGGTACCTTGTTTTGCAATAAGCGGACAGGTACCATTGGTGTCGATGATGTATTCTTGTTCTTCTTGCTTTTTAGAATCTAAATATTCATTTGGGGAGTTATAGGAGTTTAGTTCAGGGTTCTCAATTCTATCTTTTGAACAGCCAAAAATAATTAAGGAAATACTCACTAAAATTAAGGCTTGAGATATCCTATACATTTTACGTTTTTTCATTTCAACTAAATTTAGTTATACCTTGGATAGGCAGCACATCTCTCAGTACTTCGTTTTTTTCCACCTCCCGTGCCTCTTCCATCACACCCAAAAATATACAATAAACCTAAACGAAGGTGTGTTTCCCTGAAATTGACATTATACCTGTACTCCAAAAAGGGGCGCAAACATTTATTGTTGGATATCCCTATTCCGATTTCACCATTCCAGTTGTTGGGTTCGGCATTTGGCATAGGAGAGTTTTCATGATTTAACCATGAGTTATATGCACCATGTGCTATAAGATAAGCGTTAAATTTTTTTGCATAAATAAATTTAAATTCAATTGCTAAACCCAAATAGTATTCTTGAATTTTGTTAAATGGGAAGTAATAAGAAAACTCCGGTACAATACTTATTCTTCGGTTTGGGAAAAAGCTAACCCTCGCGCCTGCACCAAAACTCTCGGTTTGGAAATTATACATTGCATCAGCTCCCAAACCAATGTTTTGCGAATTTCCATACTTGGTAAAACAGCAGATAATTAGGACAAAAAGATACTTTTTCATATGCTCGCGATGAGCAAAATTAGTTAAAAACTAAACTTAAAAAAGATGTTCTATATTATATTGTTAACAACATGACTGTTGTTTTATCGTCGTCGCGAATGCTTATGTTTTTTGTATTGTTTTTTCCCAGATCCATACCTTTCTGAGTAATGACAATCAAATATTATGGAATAGCCAAATCTAACTGAGGCAACCTCAAGAAGTGGGTTGTACCTCATTTCAAAAAATAGTCTTTTACATTTATTACCTGTAAAGCCTAATCCAAACTCACCTGTCATGTTCGACTCTTCCGCTTCTGGAAAAGTGGAGTTGTTTGAATTAAACCAAAACATGTGACCACCGTTTGCTATCAGGTAAGAATGACATATACTGTAATGCGAAAGTGTAACATTGATACTGAGCCCTGTATATAGCTGATGGATTTTATAACTAGGCGCGATACCACCAAATGCACTGGTTAAAAACGGGGCGTAATATGTTATTTCTGGGTTTATCGTGGCACGGCCCCTCGGGTATAAGAGTAATTTAAATCCTAGACCTAATGCTTCATCATGAATGTTTACGGCTATATTAGGCCCAATTCCTAGACTCGCATCTTTTTGTGCCAAACTGTTTTTTGGAACAAATGCGCATAGAAGCAACAAATTAATAAAGGATATTTTGATGTGCCGCATTCGTGGTAGAAAATAAAGTGTTAAGG
>CAXHCC010000164.1:0-6007 GCA_964014945.1 uncultured bacterium
ACAACGCACATCGTCGGCAGCGTCAGATGTGTATAAGAGACAGGCTTTTAATGCCGATACTTTGATATGGTCGGCTGGTGTAGCCGGTAATACACCCGAAGGTATACCAGAAGATAACTTTGGAAGAGGACATCGCGTAATTACAGATGGATTTTGCAAAATGCAAAACTCAAATAACGTTTATGTTATTGGAGATGCAGCTTTGATAAACTCAAAAGAATATCCTAATGGCTTACCCATGTTAGGCTCTGTGGCTATGCAGCAAGGTAAATACTTATCAGAATGTTTTAATAAAATGGCCAAACAAAAAGCCATTAAACCGTTTGTTTATAACGATAAAGGAACCATGGCTACCATTGGTAGAAACCAAGCCGTGGTGGAGTTAGGTAAATTTAAGTTTCAAGGTTTTTTCGCTTGGGTGGCCTGGATGTTTGTACACTTGATGTTGTTAGTTGGTTTTAGAAACCGCGTGGTGGTTTTTATAAACTGGGCTTGGAATTACTTCCAATTTAATAACGGTTTGCGTTTAATTATTCGGCCGTATAATAAGGATAAGAGTAAGATTTAAGTCTTACTTTTTTACCGAAGAACATTATTGCAACACTACTTTTTCTACATTTAAGGTAGTACCCGTTTTATCCAATATACGCAGGTAATAGGTGCCCGGTGTAAGCTCGCTTAAATCTATATCCAATTGGGTGCTCCTTAATACTTCAACCCCATTTTGGTTAAGCACAATTATTTGATTTATTGTACTTGTTTGCCCTCCAATGTGTATTACGTCATTTGTAGGGTTGGGGTAAACCGTAATTTTCGGCACAAGGTTTTCTAGTATGCCAGCATCCAATACTTGCGTTCTACCAATTTGGTTGTATTGTATATTAATTACTTGACTAACCGTGGTAGATTTTAACATACGTGTAAAAGTACCTGTGCATTTAGCATCTAATACAATTAGGGTATTTCCTTCTGCTGTGTATTCGTAGTCACTTTCAAAATCATAAGCAGTTCCGCCTTGGTAAAACCTAAAATTTACCCTTACGGTGCTTGAGTCAACAAGGGTATACGAACTTATATGCGCACTATCAATTGGTAATTCGTAATTAACAATACAGGTATCATGTACTTTTATGAGTGTGTCATTGGTTACCCCAAAAGGGTTAGGGTTAACAATGGGCGCATTTGGTTCAGCAATATAAACGTTCACCGAATCTTTAATACCTCTACTATCAGTTACAATTACGGAGTATTTATTAGAACATTTATTGCTGATTTGAGTGCCTGTTTCACCTGTGTTCCATTGATAGGTATAGGGTGGGGTACCATCACTAACACTTAAGCTAGCTGAACCATCACACAAACCAAATGCGCTTACATTGTTTGTTTGTAAGGTTAAAGTTAAATAAGAAGTACTTAAATGAAGGGTTGTAAATACTACAACATCACCATACGATGTGCCTTTCGTATTAGTGGCATAAGCCCGAGCAAAATAATATGTTAAAGGTGTTAACCCCAATAAGTTGTTTGTAAAACTTCCTAACCCAGGTGTACCTTCTGCTATATTTTTTGAGTCTGCAATTGTTGGGGTAGTGCTGCTTGCGCTATAAACAATACCTCGTTCTAAAATTGTTTCCCCACCATCATAGATTACATCCCCACTGATAATTGCAGACGTTGCGCTAATTGCGGAAGTTGTTGTGGTATGAACAATTGGTTTTGTTTCTGAAACAAAAATCCATGCCGCACCATAAGCAGTGTCCCCGTCGGAAGGCCCACCCACAACAGCTGTTCTGGAATTACCTGCAATGGATACGCAATAACCAAACCGGGGAGTGTTTTCGCCATCTGCTGCAATAAATTTATTACCTACTGGAGTCCATGAATTTGCTTCCAACGAAAATATCCATGCTGCACCTGTGCCATAATTGTCATTTTCTCCTCCAATTATAGCAACATTACCTTCGTTTGAAATAGAGACAGAATTTCCGAATCTAGCCACACCAACAATATCATCTGCTACTAGTTTAGTCCCTACTTGAGACCATGTCGTATCGCTTCGCCTAAAAGTCCATACCGCTCCAATACCGTTGTTATCAGCCCTGCCTCCAGTAATAATCGTATTACCATCTGCGGATAAACTAACCGAAGATCCTTGACTAGCTCCTCCTATAGCACCTGTTCCAACCAACTTGTTGCCTTGCTGTTGCCAAATTCCAGATTTATAAACCCAAACCCAAATAGCACCCTTTCCACTGTCATCGAAATCCCCACCTATAACAGCAGTATTTCCGTCAGCGGAAATAGCAACAGAATAACCTTGACCCGAGTTGCCAATTGCGCCGGTACCGGTTAATTTTCCCCCTACTTGTGACCAAATTCCTGCACTTCTCTTAAATATGTAGGCAGCACCTATATTACTGCTATCTTTATAAGCTCCTGCAATAATTGTGTTGCCATCTCCTGAAACCCCAACGGAATAACCAAAATAAGTTTCCTGATTGGGGTCATTGACAACAAGTTTTTCTCCTTGTTGACTCCAACTTCCTCCTGATCGTGTAAATACCCATATAGCACCTGTCCTAGAGTTATCCGAATAACCTCCAATAACGGCGGTATTTCCATCGGCTGATAAATCAACGGACCAGCCTTGGTTAGAATTTCCTATAGCATTAGTACCAGCAAATTTATTCCCTTGTTGTGTCCATAGGGTATCATTTCTTGTCCAAACCCATACCGCTCCAATACTTTGATCATCTCCTGGTGCGCCAATTAAAACTGTGTTGCCGTCATCGGAAATAGCAACAGAACTCCCATACTCAACCATTGAGTTTAGATCCATTCCCGTTCCAAACAACTTAGGCCCCTGTTGTACTTTTGGGTACTGCGCAAACACATGTACACATGATAATAGAAGTAGGGATAAAAAGGCGTATGGCTTTTTCATGATGAAATGTTTTAGAGAAATGTAAATCTATGGCTTTTAATGCCTAAACACAAGGCGTAATTACAATCTCAGAATTTTCTTAGATCGCTGAAACAATATTAATTATAACCAATGTAGATTATTTAATACAAGAAAAAACATACAACATCTCTGCTGCTATTTGTGCAGAACGTGCATCATACATTTGTACTTCTTGCGGCGTATCGTCAAATGCTTTGGGATCCTCGTATCGAATAGCAATTCTATTTTCTGTACCCGGTATAAACGGACAATTTTCATCAGCATGGGAACAGGTCATAATAGCCGCAAAATTTGCTGATGGATTTGGTGCCTCATCATATAATTTGGAGAACATGATTAAGGGTGCTGCATCATCTGAAAAGGCAACTTCGTATTTAGGGTTGTCACCCTTTTCGCTTTCAACGGTAAAGCCAAACCGTTGCAAGGAAGCAACCGCATGTTCGTTAAAAGCGGTTACTTCTACACCGCCCGAAAAACAGTTGGCTTTAATACCATGCTCATATGCCGCAACTGCTGCCCATGCCTGACTAAACTGACTCCTGCGTGAATTATGGGTACAAATAAAATTCAGGTTAACAGCTTCCTGCTTATCCTTTTTTGCTTGCACATAATCAACCAATACCTGCAGTTCTTTTTTACGCGCTTCAGTAATAGTAGCTGCGTTTAGCTCTTGCAGTTTTTCCTTTATGTTTGGGTACAACATATTGGTAATTTCAAATTAACAACAGCCCGAACCAGGTGTACAACAACCAGCATCTGGCGTTAATTCTGCCAAGGCTACTTTTTGTTTTTCTTCAGGTACCCCGCAATTATCTTTTGCCAAGCAATCCGTTAAGGTATTGGTAAGTAAAAAGTTTTTGCCTTGGTAGTCAATACCGTATTTACCAATGGTGGTGTTTTGGTATTCTACTTCAATTTCCAAATCTTCCAATTGCAAGGTTTTTTCTGATAGCTCAATAATGTGCAACAATTTTTCAGGATGCAATTGATGGTCATAATCATTGGCTTCCCATATTTGAAAATTAATTTTGTTTTCTTTTCTAACCATTCCGCCGCAATCAATAAAATGTTTATTCACTTTCCCCACTTCGGTAATATGAAAATGTTTGGGTACTAATTCCCCATTAGGCAGTTCAAATGCAATGGTGCTTTTTGTGGCTAAAATTTCTTTAAATGTAGATAGTTTCATAAGCTTAGTTTTTTAACAGCATTGTTTGCTGTTGTGTAATGTAGTAGTAATGTTTTGTATGGATTGATTCACATTCCCCCACGCTTTTTCATTAATGCAATAACAAATATTGTTGCCGTCTATGCTGCCTTTAATTAAGCCCACCTTTTTTAGTTCCGATAAATGGCGCGAAATGGTGGGCTGTGCCAAGGGCAATTCATCCACAATATCGTTACAAATGCAGGAAGATTTTTTTGCCAAGTGCAACATAATGGTTAAGCGTGCAGGGTGACCAATAGCCTTTAACATGTCTGCCATGTTAATTACTTTTTTGGTAAACCCTTCTGTTTTTGTTATTCCCATATTGCAATATTACAATATAGTTTTGAATAACGCAAATTTGTTGATGGAGTTTTAAAAACCAACTTTACCTGCACATTCTTTACTCCACAATCACCTTTTTAACGACCAGCGTGTTACCAACATCGTCAAGTAAATTTAAATAGTATACACCACTTGTCAGTGTACTCAAATTAATATTGTCGAGTTTATTAGATGTTATAACGAGGGAGCCAGCGTTATTATAAATGGCAATTTTGGCTATATTTTTCGTTTCTCCAACGATCCTAATTACTGAACGAGTAGGGTTGGGGTAGGTAATAATTTCAGGAGTTTTGTTTAATTGAAATATTCCTGTTACTATATTTTGCGTTCTACCAATTTGGTCATATTGAAAATCAATCGTTTGCGAAATAACCGTAGATTTTATACTTCTACTAAAATTGCCTGAACAATTCAGGTGTAATATAATAACATTAAAACCTGTAGAGTCAAATTCTACTTCTGCGGTAAACAACGTTTTTTTATTGTTTTGAATGATTTCGTAATCTACCGTAGCATGAGTAGAGTCGGTAATGGTATAGGAAGCAATATATGCACTTTCAATAGGTAAGTCATAGTTAATAATACAGGTATCTACATTGGTAATAACAGTATCGGTGGGTATATATTCAGATGGAATAACTATTGGCTCGTTTGGTAGCGCTATATACGTACTTATAGAATCAACTTGTCCAAGCGAGTCTGTTACAACTACAGTATACTTATCCGAACATTTATTATTTATGCTTGTTGTAGTATCACCAGAGCTCCATAAATATGTGTAGGGTGGTGTACCACCAGATACATTTATACTTGCCATTCCATCACATAAAGTAAAAGATGAAACGTTGGAAACATTTGTTGATAAAGTCAATCCTCCAGGAGGTGGCGTTCCAAAAATCCACGTGGCACCAATTTCGTTATTATCGCTTTCAGCTCCTACAAGCAGAGTGCTCCCATCGGCAGATAAGGATACAGAACACCCAAAGCCAAGTGCGTATCCACTAGTTGGTACGCCATCTGATGGTACAAGTTTATTTCCTTTTTGCGACCAGATATTTCCTGTGCGAGAATAAACCCATACAGCACCCTTATAATAAACAATGTTGGTTGAAGGTGTTGCATTATCGCTCTGACCACCAACCACAACCACGTTACCATTTGCAGATATGTCAACCGATACACCTTGCCTTGGATTACCGTATGCACTTGCCCCAACCAATTTATTACCTTGTTGAATCCAAGTGCCTGCCGAGTCTATAAAAATCCAAGCGGCTCCAATACCACTGTCGTCCGATGATCCGCCACTAACAAGCGTTTTGCCATCATCCGAAATTGCAACACTAAAACCTTGTCCTGCATTTCCTGAAGCGCCTGTTCCAACTAGCTTGCTTCCTTCCTGTGTCCATACATTTGTACTTCGTTTAAATATCCAGCAAGCGCCTGTTCCATTACTGTCTCTTATACACATCTCCGAGCCCACGAGACCCGGA
>CAXHCC010000165.1:0-5964 GCA_964014945.1 uncultured bacterium
ACACAACGCACATCGTCGGCAGCGTCAGATGTGTATAAGAGACAGTCTTCTTTGTGATTGGTTGAAAATCTGTTCCAAGGGCATACGTCTTGACAAATGTCACACCCAAATACCCAGTCATTCATTTTTCCCTTTGCGCTGTTTGGAATACTATCTTTCAATTCTATTGTAAAATATGAAATGCATTTGCTTCCATCCACAACATACGGATTAGTTATCGCCTCTGTTGGGCACGCATCTATACATTTTGTGCAGGTACCACAATAATCTTTTATTGGTTCATCGGGAGTTAGCTCTAAGTCTATAATTAGCTCTGCAATAAAAAAGAATGATCCATTTTTAGGAGTAATGAGATTGCTGTTTTTGCCAACCCATCCTATACCTGACCTTTTTGCCCACACTTTGTCCATTACAGGTGCAGAGTCGACAAAAACTCTACCATCCACTTCTCCAATGGATTCCCTTATTTTTTCAAGAAATGTTTTGAGTTTTTTTTTAATTACAAAATGATAATCTTGTCCGTATGCATATTTACTTATTTTAGGTGCATTTGAATCTTTTTGGAATTCTTTTGGATAATAGTTAAGAAGCAATGAAATTATTGTTTTTGCTCCAGGAACTAATAATCTGGGGTCTAAACGTTTATCAAAATGGTTTTGCATATAGCTCATTTGTCCATGCATACCATTCTTTAACCATTGTTCTAATCTAGGAGCTTCATCCTCTAGATAGGCTGCCTTTGATATACCGCAATAATCAAAACCTAAGCCAGCTGCTAATTGCTTAACTGTTTGAGTGTGTTTTTCAATTAGCAACATTTAAGGTATTTAACCTATAGTATCAAATAAATTCCCGCTATCAGAAAGAGGTGTTTTCCCAAGATGCTTATACGCTTTTTCGGTAGCTTCCCTTCCTCTTGGTGTTCTAACTAAATAACCTTCTTGAATCAAGTATGGTTCATATACTTCCTCAATTGTTCCAGCTTCTTCACCTACTGCAGTTGAAATCGTAGTAATTCCTACGGGGCCACCTTTGAATTTTTCAACTAATGCCGAGAGTATCCTAATGTCCATTTCATCTAAACCATTTTTGTCAACGTTCAATGCTAACAAACTACTGTTAGTAATATCCATATCTATATTGCCAGTACCTTTAATCTGCGCAAAATCTCTAATTCTTCGTAACAACGCATTGGCAATTCGAGGTGTACCTCTACTTCTTCTAGATATTTCCTGCGCCGCATCTTTAGTTATTGGAACGTTTAGGATGTTCGCTGCTCTTGAAATTATTTGGGAGAGTAATCTAGAGTTGTAATAATTTAATCGTGCGTTTATTCCAAACCTTGCCCTAAGCGGAGAAGTTAACAAGCCGCTACGCGTTGTTGCACCAACCAATGTAAACGGGTTTAATGCTATTTGAACGGTTCTCGCATTTGGCCCGCTATCAATCATTATATCAATGTGGTAATCTTCCATAGCAGAGTATAGATACTCCTCTACAATGGGGCTTAGTCTATGAATTTCATCAATAAACAACACATCATTTTCTTCCAAGTTTGTTAACAGGCCAGCTAAATCACCAGGCTTATCTAAAACAGGCCCAGAGGTAACTTTTATTCCAACACCTAATTCTGAGGCAATAATATTTGCTAAGGTAGTTTTGCCTAAACCAGGAGGGCCATGAAGCAATACATGGTCGAGCGCTTCATGTCTCTGTTGGGCTGCCTGAACAAATACCTTTAAGTTTTCCACAACCTCTTCTTGTCCGGTAAAATCCCTAAAATCCCCAGGTCGCAATACTTTTTCAAGCTCTTTTTCCGCATTACTTAAATTTTCCGGCTCAGGGTCAATGTTGGGATTCATGATAAATGAAGATTGGATTACAGCAAATTTACAAAAACACATTGATACATTTAGCGTCCACGTTAAATACCTTTTGCTGGTATGGTAATAACTATTGCTTAAAGGCTGCTGTTTAATTATCTTGCGCTTTCAAGAACGCTTATGCAAAAAATTCTAGAATGTGTTCCAAATTTTAGTGAAGGCAGAAACAGCAATGTTATTGCAAAAATATCCAGTGCAATTGATTCTGTTGAAGGTGTAAAGTTACTGCATGTTGATGCCGGTGAATCTGCGAATAGAACGGTTATATCTTTTGCTGGAAAACCAGACGCTGTGATTCAGGCCGCATTTTTGGCCATTAAGCTTGCAGCGGAGCTAATCGATATGAGTAGTCAATCGGGTACACATCCACGTTTGGGTGCAACAGATGTTTGCCCGCTCATTCCTATAACTGGCGTTACGATGGAAGAAGTTGTTGCATACTCCATTGAGTTGGCTAAACGAGTTGGTGATGAATTGCAAATTCCGGTGTATTTGTATGAGTACTCTCAGCAAGTAGCGAAGAGGAAAAACCTTGCAAGAATACGTGAAGGAGAATATGAAGGTATGTTTCAGAAAATTAAATTACCAGAATGGAAACCTGATTTTGGTCCTGAACAGCTGTCCATAGGTGCAGGTGCTACAGTAATTGGTGCTCGTAAATACTTAATTGCATACAATATTAACTTAAATACAAAGTCTGTTAAGCTTGCAAACGAAATTGCTAAAAAGGTGAGAGAAAGTGGGTATGTAAATAACGGGCAAAGACATAAGGGTAAATTGAAACATGTAAAGGCGATTGGTTGGTTTAATCATGAATTGGATTGTGCTCAAGTATCCATGAATGTTATAGATTTTCAAAAAACACCGATTTATCAAGTGTATGAAGAAGTAAAGGCTTGCGCACAATATCTGGGAGTTGACGTGAATGGATCAGAGTTAATTGGCTTAATTCCTTTAGAGGCTTTATTGAAAGCGGGTGAGTATTATTTTTTGAAACAAAATGATAAAATTTTCGTATTGGAAGCTGAAATTATAAATGTTGCAGTAAAGAATTTAGGATTATCCAACTTGTCAAATTTTGATGCAAAGAAAAGAGTGATTGAGTTCGTGTTGTAGCCTACAATTATTTGATTACATTTGGAAAAATTGAGTTTATGAATGTTTTTGAAAAGTTAGGATATAGAATTCTTCGAAATCGTACAATTCGAAGGATTATATTTTCTTTTTCTTTCCGTCTTGCCATCCTTGATCTTAAGAAAAACCTTTCGCTTTTGGCGTTTTGGGCAATTCTTTTTGGAATGGTTACAAAAACCGTAGCAACCACATACGGTGTTCCATATTTATTCTTGGAGCCAGAGTATTTTCACAAAACCAATGCCTTGTCATTTTTTGTGGTCGGTTTTGCCTGTGGAGGTTTTATTATTGCCTACAATATCTCCAGTTTTATTAAAAATGCTGACCGATTCCCATTTTTGGCGTCACTTCGTTTTCCGTTCATGAAGTACTGCTTAAATAACTTCCTACTGCCTACGTTATTTGTAATTGTTTATTCTATTCAAGTATACTATTTCTTAAAAAGTGAAGAAAGTATGACGGAGCTTGAGATTATATTAGCTCTTGTTGCCCTCGTTGGAGGGGTTGTTAGTTTCTTGTTTTTGACATTTGCTTATTTTTTCAGTGTGAGTAAAGACATATTCAAAATGTTTGGTGTACAATTTAGCGAGGATTTATTGTACGGTGAGGGGAAAGATAAGATTACCGGAGAACGCAATCCAAAGTTGGTAAAGGAAAGTAGAGACTGGTATGTGGAAACATATTTTAGTGCACCATTTCGAGTACGCTTAGTGAGATCTGTACATCATTATAAAAAGGAAATGATAATGAAGGTGGTTGCAAAAAACAGACATAATGCTTTTGTTTACCAAATGTTCTCTCTTTTTAGCCTAATTGGTTTTGGCTATTTGGGCGAAATAGAAGTATTTCAAATACCAGCTGGAGCGAGTATATTCTTGTTATTCACACTTCTTGTAATGCTGTTTAGCTCTTTGTACCGTTGGTTTGGTGGATGGTCAACAATTATTTTTATTGGCTTATTCTTATTGTTTAACTACTCCTACAAGTTTGACCTGTTGGCGGTTGATAGAATATATGGTTTAAATTACAATGGTTTAAAGGCTGATTATAGCATCTCCAACTTTCAACGTATGGATGAGCGTTATGATTTAGTTCGAAAGGATATTGATAAAACCCTCGGCATACTAAATAAATGGAAAATTAAAAATACCGATCCCGCTTATCCGAATAAAAAACCCAAAATGGTTTTTATTAATTGTACTGGAGGTGGCCTTCGCTCTACCATGTGGACCTTTTTTGCCATGCAACATATAGACAGTTTAGTAGGCGGCAATTTGTTAAAACAAACACAATTAATATCGGGTTCTTCTGGTGGGATGGTAGGTGCTGCGTACCTAAGGGAATTGTATTTGCAAAAACAAAAAGGAGAAATTGAGAGTTTTTATGGGGACAAGTATTTGAAAAGGATATCTAAGGATATGCTAAATCCTATATCCTTTAAGATTGCGACTAGTGAATGGTTCTTTTCTATGAAACACTTCGAGTTGGATGGAAATTTTTACCCTAAGGATAGAGCGTATGCTTTTGAAAAGGCTTTAAACGAAAATACGGATAGCGTTTTTGCTAACAAACGGTTATATGATTATATAATACCAGAAAAAGAATCTAAAATTCCGATGATGATTTTTTCTCCTTCTATATTGAACGATGGAAGAAAGTTGCTAGTATCGTCACAGAATATTTCGTATTTAACACAAAATATAGCAACTGATAATATAGTATATCAGCAACTAACCCCTACCATTGAATATTTACGTTTTTTCCAAAATCAGGGAGCAATTAATACGGTATTTACAAGTGCAATTCGTATGAGTGCTACGTTCCCTTATATTTCACCGTCAGCCTCTTTACCTAGTGAGCCTTCGGTAGAAATAATTGATGCAGGTTTTAGAGATAATTTTGGGTTAGAATCTTCATTGCGATTTATAAGAACATTTAATGACTGGATTAAAGAAAATACAAGTGGGGTGGTAATTGTACAATTTAGGGATAAGGCAAAAGTTCCTGAGGTGCCTGATCAGCCAGCTTTAACATTATTGCAAGCGCTTGCAAGGCCTGTTGGCAGTTGTTATAGTAATTTATTTACCGTACAGGATTATAACCAGAATGAACAAATCCAAATGGCTGACATTTGGAGTAAAACAAATATTGAAATAATTAGTTTAGAATTACATAATGTTAGAAACGATAAAATTTCGTTAAACTGGCATTTAACAGGAAAGGAAAAAGCAAAAGTGCTTGGCTCTATTCGCGCTAGCGATAATGTAAAGGCAATTCGAAGACTAAGAGAAATTCTTGAATAAAAAACGCTCTAAGAATATCTTCTCAGAGCGTTTCCAAAAATTAGTGTGCGGTTTAGTTTAATACCATTTCGATATTTTCTAAAATGGTTGAATTTTTAATACTTAAAGCTTTTGAATAATTTAAAATATTATTAATTGTTTCACTACTAGGGCACTGCTTATCCCTGTTGCTATATCCTTCCTTTAAGCTGTCTTCTGTTGCACTGTAATTTTTTTGTTGAGTAAAGGTTTTATCCATTCATAAATTATTGGTTAGTATACAGCTAAAACGAAATAAACTTATGTTTATTGTGCATGGGGCACTATTAAATTCGTTTGGTGATATAGTTGAACCTTAAAAATAGGAATATGGAGGCACATAAAAGACTGATTGCCAATCCGTACCATACACCTTGTGCATTCAGTTTTAGCGTAAATCCAAAAAGATATCCAAGAGGAAGACCAATTACCCAATAAGAAATAAAGGTAATTACAGTAGGAACTTTTACATCTTTAATTCCACGAAGTATTCCCAGTTCAACAGATTGTAATCCATCGCTAATTTGAAACAAGGCGATAATTATAATTAGTCCTGATGCAATTTCAATCAATTCTTTATTTGTGCTGAATAGTTCAGGTAACTTGTTTTTAAGTAGAAGGTATGC
>CAXHCC010000166.1:0-5956 GCA_964014945.1 uncultured bacterium
ATATTGCGATAAATCAATACTGTGGTCTTTCGTTGAAATTATAATTATATCATCATCAGTATCGCCTTGGTCGTTATCTCCTATTTTAACAATGAGCTTGTTTTTTGCTTCAATTGGTAAATCAAGTGCATCTGCACATCTATCACATATAACGCCAACCAAGCCATTAATGACAAAATGCAATTCAAGCAAATTGCTTCGCTTAATTAATAATAACTTCACTTTTATACTACCTTGCTTAATCTCTGAATAATCAAGGCCCTCAAAGAACGTATCTTTTAGCTCAAAATCATAGTTGTGTTCGCCCAATGCCAATCCGCCATGCTTAACTATCCATTCTTTATTAGCAGAAGCGGCCATTTCTTAACACTTTGAAAATGAGAACGGCAAAGATAAAAATTTATCCCTTACTACAAGCCGTAATTGCGCATAAATTTAACCCATTAACAATTGGCTGCAGCACTAGTTACAAAAGGCTTATGTAAGAATTGCAGAAGGAATTTTAAAATTTCTTAATATCGCTCCTTTTTGGGCTTAGAAAATTTCAAATGATTCGCGGATAAATCTAGATTCTGCTTTCGCATTCGGTAAATGTCAATTGCTGTAAACACCGCTTTTCTAAACGATTGTTCTGAAGCAAGGTTTTTACCAGCAATATCATATGCCGTACCATGGTCAGGAGATGTACGAACAATTGGCAAGCCAGCTGTAAAATTTACGCCGTTGTTAAAGGACAGTGACTTAAAAGGAATTAAGCCTTGATCGTGATACATTGCCAACACGGCATCAAACTGCTTATAAGTCTCATTCCCAAAAAAACCATCGGCAGGGTATGGACCATAGGCCAATATATTCTCTGATTTTGCTTGCTCAATAGCGGGTATAATAATTTCCTCTTCCTCATTTCCTATTACGCCACTATCACCGGCATGTGGATTTAAACCCAACACCGCAATTTTTGGCGTAGTAATTGAAAAATCTTGCACCAAACACGCATGCAAACTTTTTAATTTACTTAAAATCTTTTCCGTGCTTAAGCTATCAGCCACCTGCGTTACAGGAATATGGCCTGTAGCAACCGCGATACGCAAATTATCGCTTATCATAAACATGGTGGTGTCTGTATTTTCGTCTCCAAACTTGTCTTGCAAGTATTCCGTATGGCCGGGAAACGCAAATTCAGGTGATTGTATATTCTCTTTATTAATGGGAGCCGTCACCAAAACATCAACTTCGTTTTTGGCTAAGGCATAGGCTGCTGCTTCTAATGAAGCTAAAGCGCTTTTTCCTCCTTGCTCCGTTTGTTGTCCCAAATCAATAGGCACCTCATCTTCTACATTTACAATATTTGCCCGCTTTGCATTAGCCTCGCTTGCATTTTTTATTTGGTTAAAGCTAAAACTTTCAATTTGAAGCGCCTTACGATGAAATGAAGCTGTTTTGTTAGAACCATAAAGGATTGGGGTACACAACTCTAACATTTGCGGGTTGTTAAAGGTTTTTATAATTACCTCTAAACCAACACCATTAATGTCGCCCTGTGAAATACCTACCTTAATTTTGTTATCCGACATGATTACTACACTCCTTGAGCTGGCAAATATCGCAACAAAAATCTAATAGCGTATAGAATTGTCATTTTTCTAGTACTTAATTACAAAGTGTTCCTTTGTATACGCCTTTTCAAAAAATACAATTCCTAATTCAAATAAATCAATTGTAAGCGTAACTGCTTTGTGTGCCTTTATCTCCTCCCATGCACTTGCCATTTCATCTGACCAATTTATATCATCCACAATTAACACGGTGCCGTTATGCATTTTGTTTAAACAGGCATTAAAGTAGCGCATCGTAGCATCTTGTCGATGGTTGCCATCAATAAAAACCATATCCAACTGATTTACATGTCGTAACGTATTTGTTAGCGCTTCATCAAAAGTCCCAATAATTTGTTTAACGTTTTTCAGTTTTAACTGTTTAAAGTTTTTTTGAGCAACTTCTGCAATGGCCTTTGCACCTTCCATTGTAATAACCTTGCTATTCTTATTTGCCATTGCCAAATAAGCAGTACTTAAACCTAAGGATGTACCCAACTCAAGTATATTGTTGGGGCTAAAATGGTTGGCTAAACGAAAAAGTAACTGACCATACTTAGGTGCTTTTAATGCAGTTAGCGCAATTTTGCTCAGCTTATTTGTTACCTCTTTACCATTGCCTTTGGCACCATAATCTATATAACTTATAGATTTTGGGGTGTCTATTAACTGTTCGCGCAGGCGTTCAATTGGCTTATAAGCGTAATAATCTTGCTTAACATAAAGCACATTTTGTAGCAAATCAATTACAAATGGCAACTGCACACCACGGTCATCAACCGCCTTAATTCGGTACAATAAATAACGCCATGCCATGCCTAATTTTTTCACAAAATATATTTGAATACTTTCCTTCCTATAAAAATTCCACCTAAGGTATTAACACACCCCTGCCTATCGGCGGCACGCCTTAATTCCCTCTCAAGAGGGGAAATGGTTTAAACGTTTCGAAGATAGCATTTTCCAGCTATTTGTAAAGGAAAGGTATAATTGTAAAATACTTAAGTATAAATCTTCTACTTTTGCTTCCTACCAACTAAACACTATGAAAGTAAATTACTTACAATCACTTGTCATGCTACTCAGTGTTGTGCTGCTAGCAACATCTTGTAAAGTTAATAAACCAGGTAGCTCAACAACAGTTGCTATGCCTATTAGCAGTGAAGATGTTAACCCAGAAAAAGATTCTGCACTGGCCATTTACAGAGGGTCTGCAACAAGAACCAACGATATATTACACACCAAACTAGACGTTTCCTTTAATTGGAAAAAACAATACTTAATTGGAAAAGCAAGCATTAAAGTAAAACCATATTTCTATCCAACCAAGCAACTTATACTTGATGCAAAAGGCATGGAAATAAAGGGTGTTTCTTTACTAGACACCAGCAAAACTAAAACACCGCTTAGTTACACATATGTAAACGACAGTATTATCATAGCGCTTAATAAAACGTATACCAATGAGCAAATTTATACGGTGTATATTGATTATGTAGCCAAGCCTAATGAGCTTGAAGATAAAGGCGGCAGTTCCGCTATTACAAGCGATAAAGGCTTGTACTTTATAAACCCCTTAGGTGAAGAAGAGGGGAAACCACAACAAATTTGGACGCAAGGCGAAACGGAAGCGAGTTCTGTTTGGTTTCCTACAATTGATCAACCCAATGAAAGGATGACGCAAGAAATTTACATAACCGTAAACAACAAATATACCACCCTTTCTAATGGCGAATTGGTGTTTTCTATGGAAAATGGTGACAGCACGAGAACAGATTATTGGAGCATGGAATTACCACATGCCCCTTACTTGGCGATGATGGCCGTTGGGGAGTTTGAAATTGTAAAGGACACTGCCTGGAGAGGGAGGCCGATTAATTATTATGTAGAAAAAAAATACGCGCCTTATGCTAAAAACATTTTTGCCAATACACCTGAAATGTTAGAGTTTTATTCCAACTTATTAGGTGTTGAGTATGTTTGGAACAAGTACTCACAAATTGCTGTACGCGATTTTGTATCGGGTGCAATGGAAAATACAACCGCTGCCTTGTTTGGTGATTTTGTACAACGTACCGACAAAGAATTGCTCGATAAAAATTACGAGTACATTGTAGCCCATGAACTGTTTCATGAATGGTTTGGCGATTTAGTTACTTGCGAATCGTGGAGCAACTTACCACTGAACGAATCCTTTGCTACCTATGGGGAATACTTATGGGAAGAATATAAATATGGCCTAGACGCCGCAGATTATCACAGTGAAAAATCAAGGTTAGGGTATATCGCCGAATCTAAAGGAAAACAAGAAAACCTCATACGTTTCCACTACGAACATAGAATGAATATGTTTGATGGGCACAGCTACAACAAAGGAGGGCAAATTTTACACATGCTGCGCAAAGTGGTGGGGGACGATGCATTTTTTGCATCACTTAAATTATACCTAGAAGAGAATAAATATACGGCTGTTGAAATTCACAACCTACGTTTGGCATTTGAAGAAGTAACTGGTCAAGATTTAAACTGGTTTTTTAATCAATGGTTTTTATCATCTGGCCACCCAGAACTATCCATACAATATAGTTATGATAGCGTAAATAAAAAGCAAAGCGTTCGTATACTGCAAGAGCAAGTATTAGAAAACACGCCGCTTTTTACCATGCCCATTAAAATTGACATTTACGAAGAGGACAAGACTACACGCTACCCTGTGCTTTTAAAAAAGCAAAACCAATTATTTGAATTTGATGTTGCAGCTAAACCGTTATTGGTAAATGTAGATGCAGAAAAAATGTTGCTTTGCGAAAAAAGCGAAGATAAATCCGTTAGCGAATGGGCCTACCAATATAATAACGCGCCTTTATATTTAGATCGTAAAGAAGCCTTGGTTGGATTGCTAAAAACACCATCAGATAGCATTGCCAGTAAAACGGTTGTTACAGCCTTAAATGATAAGATGTGGAGTTTGCGTAAATTTGCCATTGATAGCTTAACAAAACTAAGCGGAGGGTTTAATGATGAAATTAAAGCATCCTTAATTAGCTTGGTAAACGACGATCCTCATTCCCATGTAAGAGCTGCAGCCATAAAGCATTTATCCAAATCGTTTAATGACAGCTCCTTTATTTCGCTTTATAATTTTGGTTTGTACGACCCATCTTTTAAAGTGCAGGCGGCTTCTATGATGGCCATAACAAGAACCGATTCAGTTAGAGGCTTAAGTCTCGCCAAAAAGTTTGAAGCAGAAGAAAACGTGCAAATGCTATCTGCTGTTGCTGCGGTATATGTACGATATGGCAACGCGGACAACAATGAATTTTTCGTAAATTCAGTTGGTAAGTTTAAACATTACGCCAAAATACATTTTGCACAATATTACAGCTTATATTTGATACGTATAAACGATAAAGCCTTAATGGAAAGTGGCATTGCCTTACTTGAAAAAATGGCCAATAAGGAAGGAGAACGTGAAATAATTGTGCATTATGTAAACAAAGCAATAGCTTCGTTAAAAGATAAATTAGCGCCGCCAGCAACAGAGTCAGAGTAAATGAATAAAGATCAATTCATATCTTATTTAGAGGCACCCGAGTTGCTCCATGAAAAAGAGGAGGCGATATTAGCTGGGGTATTAAAGGATTTTCCATATTTCCAAACAGCGCGCTTGCTTTACACCAAAAGCTTACACAATCAAAAAAGTATACATTACAATACGCAATTAAAGATAACGGCAGCCTATGCAGCCGACAGAAAAAAACTGCACCGATTAATTACACAACCGACTAAAAAGGAGGTAACTAAGGAATTGGTTAAAGAAAAACCGAGCATTACGGTTAAACCCACTCCAAAACCTGATATACCAATAACACCAATTAAGGAAGTAACTGAGCTTAAACAAGAAAAGCCGACACCTCCTAGCCCAGCTCCGACACCAACACCTGCCAAGCCAAAAGAAGTGCTACCTGAAAAGGCCGATTTTGTGCTGAAAAAAGAGGTGATTGAAAAAGCGGCTCCTAAACAAAAGAAAGCCGTAAAGGTTGAGAAGGAAAAAGAAGAACACACCTTTTCAGATTGGCTAAAACAACTTTCACCGGTATCGCCAGAAGCCTACCATGAACCAACCGAGCAAGAGCCTAGCACTATAAACGATAAAACGGAAGAGGTAGATAAAACGCCGGATATTATAATTGACAAATTTATTGCCGAACAGCCTAGCATGCCAAAGCAAAAAACCAAGTTTTTTAACCCGGTTGATATGGCCAAGCAGAGTGTGGAAGAAGACATTACATTTGTAAGTGAAACACTGGCAAACATCTGTCTCTTATACACATCTCCGAGCCCACGAGACCCGGAATAAT
>CAXHCC010000167.1:0-5858 GCA_964014945.1 uncultured bacterium
CCACAACGCACATCGTCGGCAGCGTCAGATGTGTATAAGAGACAGGTGCAACAGTAACTAATTCTGAGCCTGATGCCAAAAGGCTTTCCTCCATTATTTTAGATGAATTGAACTTTCCCGTCCCAGTAAATAATCTTGAATTAAATTCTTTACCCGCAATGATTAATTTTTCCATTTGCTTAAGGCTAATATTGTTTCTTTTAAATTTTTTGAATTATTTATTGCAGAAGAACATGCTAGACCATGAACACCAGTTTTCATTAACCCTTGCGCATCACTTTCTGCAATTCCCCCAATTGCAACTATGGGAGTTTTTATGTTAAGTTGAATGCATTTTTCTATTAATCTTGAATAGCCACTTACACCTAACAACGGCGCCAATTTTTTTTTCGTAGTAGTACTTTTATATGGCCCAAGGCCAATATAATCTACTCCTTGGCTGTTAAGATTAATAATATCCTCAAGTGTGTTTGCCGTTCCGCCAATTATATAATTATTTCCTAATACTTTTCTTGCATTTAAAGGATTCATGTCCTCTTTTCCTAAGTGAACGCCATCGGCATTTATTTCTTTTGCTAATTCAACATTGTCGTTTATTATTAAGGTGGTATTAAATTTTTTGCAAATGTTGTTTACCGTTAATGCTATTTTTTTCCATGATGCGTGGTCTTTGTTTTTTACCCTTAATTGTATCCAATTAATACCCGCTTCACATGCCCTAGTAGCTTGAGCAACATGGCTAACTTCCTCCAAATCATGTGTGATATATTGTAATTGTGAGATTGTTTTCATCAATGAAATATATGTTCAGCATGATATCCAATTAATGAGGGGTGGCTAGCCAAATAATTGGATGTGTAATTTTTTGCATTTTTGCAGGCGTCAAGTAGGGTGTCCCCATTAGATAAAAACGTGGCTATAGCAGATGACAATACACATCCTGACCCGTGTTTATCCGTTGCATTTGGATTGCTATTATGAATATCTATTTTATCACCTCTTAGGGTGTAAAGAGTATCGGTGCCAATTGACTCCTTGTTGTGTCCACCAGTTAGTAGTACATTACATAATGACGACAACATGCTAGCACAATCTTTTAGGTTTTCTTTTGATGCAAGAAATTTGGCCTCATCTATATTTGGGCAGATTAAATATATTTTTTGCAATAACGTCGTTAATTCCGTTTGATTGATAACTTTATGGAATTCAAATCCTGCGCTAGCTTTTACAATTGGATCCCAAATTATTTTGTATTTATTACCTAAATAATCTACGATATAATTCAACACATCTAAGTTTTGAATTAAACCAATTTTAACCACCTCGTAATCATATTCTTCGTTAAGTAATTTTATGGCCCTAATGATTTTATCAGCATCAAGCCATTCTACCTGTTCAAAGCTATTGTGGTTTTGGTAGGTTAGAGCCGATATGGCATGGATGCCATAACCGCCAATCCTTTCAATGGTTTTATTGTCTGCTAATAAACCGGCTCCACCACTAGGATCAAACCCTCCAATGCTCAAAACGTATTTCTTGTTATGCTTATTCATCATTAACAGTATTTCAACAAAGACATTGTTTCCTTAAGTTAATGAAACTATTTAGGGGGTTTCTGCTCATCCAAATAGCACCCAATACACCTACGCCATCAAACCCATAGTTGCCAGTTTGTTTTATATTATTAGCATTTATTCCGCCTAACGCAATTAATTTTTGTGGGTAAATTTGTGCGATAGCCGTTTTTAGCGTGGATGGGTCGAAAGTTGATTTATACCCGATTTTTGATATGCTATCAAAAATCGGGCTAACAAAAACATAAGAAAACTGCTGTCCTAGTTTTTTTACTTCTTCAAAGGAATGACAAGAAATACTAGTTGTTGTATTGTCCTTAAATTTCGCAACCATGGTAACAGGGGGTTCACCCGAAAAATGAATTCCTTTTGTGTCGAATTTGTGTTGTAAATCATGATAAGTATGCAGCATAATTTTATCATGAAATTTGTCTGGAATACTTGAAAGGTAATTCTCGTATTGGGTCAAATCAAACGCTGGTTTTCTTAAATGAAAATAATTTAAACCGTTTTCAAACATACTCGTTAATATAGCTAACTCATTAGCAACAGGAGTGGGGCTTGATAAAACGATCAGTTTCATTATGACAAAATATTACTGCCAGATTCAACAAACTCTTTTGCTTTTTCTTTCATGCCGTTTTCTATCGCTTTATTTTCGTCAATCTCCATTTTCTTCGCGTATTGTCTCACATCTTCAGTAATTTTCATTGAACAAAAATTTGGGCCACACATAGAACAGAAATGGGCAATTTTGGCACCCTGAGCAGGTAATGTTTCATCATGAAATTCTCTTGCCGTGTCTGGATCAAGAGAAAGGTTGAATTGGTCTTCCCATCTAAATTCAAATCGCGCTTTACTTAAGGCGTTGTCACGTACTTGTGCTCCTGGGTGCCCTTTAGCAAGGTCGGCAGCGTGAGCAGCAATTTTGTAGGTAATTACTCCGTCTTTAACATCTTTTTTGTTGGGTAATCCTAAATGTTCTTTTGGAGTAACATAACACAACATAGCACAACCATACCAGCCAATCATTGCTGCTCCAATACCGGATGTTATGTGATCGTAACCAGGTGCAATATCCGTAGTTAAAGGACCTAAAGTATAAAATGGTGCCTCGTCGCATTCCTTTAACTGTTTGTCCATATTTTCTTTAATCATGTGCATTGGAATATGGCCAGGCCCTTCAATCATTGTTTGTACATCATGTTTCCAGGCAATCTTGCATAACTCTCCTAAAGTTTCCAATTCGGCAAATTGCGCCGCATCGTTAGCATCGGCAATTGAACCAGGACGTAATCCGTCTCCTAATGAAAAAGCTACATCGTAGGCTTTCATTATTTCACATATTTCTTCAAAATGGGTGTATAAGAAGTTTTCTTTATGATGCGCTAAACACCACTTTGCCATAATAGAACCTCCTCTAGAAACGATTCCCGTAACACGTTTAGCGGTTAAGGGTACATATTTTAATAACACGCCCGCATGAATGGTAAAGTAATCAACACCTTGCTCTGCTTGTTCAATTAAGGTGTCTTTAAAAATTTGCCATGTTAAATCTTCAGCTTTGCCATTAACTTTTTCTAGGGCTTGATATATTGGAACGGTACCAATTGGTACAGGAGAATTTCTTAAAATCCATTCGCGGGTTTCATGAATGTTATCACCGGTTGATAAATCCATTATGTTGTCAGCACCCCATCTACAAGCCCATACCGCTTTTTCAACCTCCTCTTCAATACTAGATGTTACTGCTGAATTTCCTATGTTGGCATTAATTTTTACGAGAAAGTTTCTTCCAATAATCATTGGTTCGCTTTCTGGATGGTTAATATTACAAGGAATAATAGCTCTTCCTTGCGCTACTTCATCTCTAACAAATTCAGGAGTTATGTGAGTACTTGGAATGTTTGCTCCAAAATTTTCTCCTTGGTGTTGTGTTTTATTTTTTATTAATTCGTTCTTTTGGTTTTCTCTAATAGCTATATATTCCATTTCCGGAGTAATAATGCCTTGTTTGGCATAATGCATTTGGGTAACGTTTTTCCCCTTTTTAGCTTTAAGTGGCTGAGAAATATGTTTAAAGCGTAAATAATCAAGTTCGCTATTGTTTAAGCGCTCTTTTCCGTAATTACTGCTAATTGTTTTTAATTGTTCTACATCATTTCGGCTTTTTATCCATTCCTCTCTTAGTTTAGGAAGCCCTTTCCTTATATCAATGGTGCTATTAACATCGGTATAAGGGCCGCTTGTGTCATACACTGTAACCGCGGCATTTTTTTCAATGTTATTATTACTCAGTTTGGTGTCTGAAACACTAATCTCTCGCATAGCAACATTAATATCATGAAGCTTTCCTTTTACAAACACCTTTTTTGAGTTTGGAAAAGGTTGCGTGGAAATGGTTTCTTGTTTTGGTAGTTCGGTTGTTTTTTTCATAATTCGTATTTAACCACCTTGTGCGGCTTTAATGATTAGGAGTTTATCGTTATCGATTAAGGTATGTGTTGCCCAGTTAGTTTTACTTATTACCTGTTCGTTTATTGCAACCGCCATCCCTTTAATAATTTCAATGTTAAGCTGGTCAAACAATTGCTCAATTGTTTGATTTTGTTTAAAAGGGTAAGCTGTGTTATTAATGTACACCATGTTATTTAATTTGAAACTTATAAGTAGGTGCGACTAAATAGGAAATATAGAGCATGGTCTATAATCACTTATTTCCTACGACAGCATTATCTGTATCAGGTCTTCGTCCTTTAAATTAGAACGTAGGGTATAATCTCAGAGTTCAGCTAAATTTGAACACACCCCTATAAGTTTGTTAGAACAATATTACTGGATTTAAACTGATATCTGAAATGTTTATCAATAAAGAAATCAACAATTACAAATTTCTTGTTAGCTTTTAAAGAAAGAAATTTCTTTGCTCAAGTTTAGATACGGGTATTGTTTTGATATTGAGTTACATATATTCAATTGGGCCTGTTTGAACTTTTGGTGAGCGCTACTTTCAGGATTAAATGGCTTATGGTCCATGGCAGATTGGATTTGTTCTATTATGCCAAGCAGCTTTCTGCCTTCATCATCAAGATATGCGCTAAGAAATTTATCAAATACATACCTAATTGCTTGTTCGTTTGGGTGTGTTAAATCATCTTTGAAAAATCTATAATCTCTAAGGTCATCAATAATTAACTCGTATGCCGGAAAGTAGTGGCAGTTGTCATACTTGCTGGTTACTTTATGTATGGCACTAAATAATTGCGCTTTGCTAATGTTGTTTTCAATTAATCCATCCTTAAGATATCGCACTGGGCTAACGGTAAAAACAATTTGTAAAGATGGGTTAAACACTTTAAGGTCTTTAACCAATTTTATCAGTTGTTGCTCAATTTCAAGTGCTGGTAAAAGATTTTTTTCGAATTTTTCTTGCGGTAGTTTGTGACAGTTTGCAACAGTAACATTGGTTTGACTTAGTTTGTATACGTGTGATGATCCAAGTGTTATAAACAACCATTTACTATTCTTTAGGTGTATATGCGCATTTTTTACGCTTGTATTAATATTATCAAGGCAGATGTCACTAGCAATGTTTGAAAACCTACTGTGAAAATCCCAATGATACCAAAGGTCATGGAATTGAAAAAGGTCATGTTTTTGAAATTTACCCCCTTTAATAATATAGGTTAAGGTTTTGCAAATGCTTTCAGGGTTAAATACTACACCTGATGGATTTACGTTGATTTTGAACTTATTTTTTTTTAAAGAGGCGCCTATGGATTCAGAAAAACATGAACCAATAAGCATAATGTTGTCGCTATATGATAACTTATTTACTGAAGTTGGTGGTGTGTAATTAAGGTGAAAATTCATTTAGAGCCAACTAGTAATTTGTGGATTTCAAGAACCTGAGGAATTAGTAAATGTTGGTTGTCATTATATATAACATAATCTGCCAATTTTATTTTTTCTTCCTCACTCAGTTGATTGTTCATTCTTTCCTCTACCATTTCCTTTGTAACATTATCACGAGCCATAGTTCTTGCAATTCTTAAATCAGAAGGAGCCGTAACTGTAATTACTTTGTCCATCATTTTATTACCTCCTGTTTCAAAAAGGATCGCTACTTCTTTTAATGTATAAGGTGCTTTTTGATTTGATTTTAACCATGACTGGTAATGCATTTCAACCGCTGGATGGATAATTGCATTTAGCTTGGCAAGTTTTTCGGGAGTCTTAAATCTGTCTCTTATACACATCTGACGCTGCCGACGATGTGCGTTG
>CAXHCC010000168.1:0-5824 GCA_964014945.1 uncultured bacterium
CACAACGCACATCGTCGGCAGCGTCAGATGTGTATAAGAGACAGGAGAATATCAATAAGTGAAGCAAAAAAACTATCTGGTGAAGCAAGTGCAGCAATTATAGCCTCAAGTGGTAATTCTAATAACCCAACAGGAAGCGCTTCTTTTTCAAATACTCCAGACAGGAACGCAAACAACCTTACTAGTGACTCTCAAGGGTCAACTAATTTTAATGATGCATCACGTTCTGGATCAAATAGAGCAAACCAAACAGGAATTGCATCAACACCGTACGGTGCAAACAATAATATAAGGGTTTTAAAGTCTGATGGTGTAAGTGATACTGACCTTTCAAGTACCACCATTGCTGCTCCTGAAAAGCTGAACATAACTAATATTAATACCACCTCTGGATTATTTTATACTATTCAGGTAGGAGCTTTCAGGAAACCCGTTAATAACACAACATTTAACAATATTAAGCCGTTATTTTCTAAACCGCTCGGTAATGGTACCACACGTTATAATATTGGTATGTACAGCAGTATAAGTAATGCTAAAGAGGCTAAACAAATAATCATTGAGTTAGGTATTAATAACGGATTCGTTACTCCTTATTACAACGGAAAACGAATCACCTTTAATCAAGCCAAAACCTATGAAGAACAAGGTACACAACTGGTATCTTCTCCAACACTAGATTTAATGCCTTACGTTAATCAACCAAGCAAATACGGAAGTACACAGCCAATAAAAAAGGTAGTACCTGTTAGTAACAGTGGTACACCTAGCGCAACTACCCCTCCTGCTACATCAATAAATGATAATACTATAGACGAAAGCACAAATAACAGCGTATCAGAAGTAGTTACAACTACGGAAACTACAGGTGTATCTGAGGCGGAATCAGATGGCACAGGGTTTGATAATACGAATGCAGAAGAAGATGGCGTTATAGTTTATAAAGTTCAAATTGGTGCTTATAAATACGAGGTACCAATTAAAGTGGCCAACATATTTTTTCAATTAGCAAGTAAAGGAATAGATAATTACAAAAATGAAGATGGTCTTACGGTATACACTGTGGGTAGTTATGATAACATAGAGGATGCGGAAGCCTTAAAGGATGAACTTAGAATTAAGTATGGACTTGAAGATGCCTATGTTGTAGTACACAAAAACGGAAAAAGAGTTTCTCTTCAAGAAGTTAGATAAAATTAATTGACATGTTTGACATTACAAAACAGGGCAATATTGTGTTAAACGCAACCGAGACAGAAACGGATTCGGAGGTATTAGATGAAATAAAGGAAGAACTTATACCTGGACTACAAATCATTTTGTATAACGACAACTTTAATACATTTGATAATGTTATTAACAGCTTAATTGAAGTATGTAAACATGATAGCATACAAGCAGAACAGTGTACCTACTTGGTTCATTATAGAGGAAAATGTGCAGTTAAAAAAGGTAGTTATGAAGAACTGGAGCCGATATGCACGGCTTTATTGGATAGAGGGCTTACTGCCGCAATAGAGTAATTTTTATGAAGAAAGTAATTGTTTCTATATGCTTATTGGCTGTTGTCATCATTGGATGTCACAAAGTGCCAATTACCAACCGTAAGCAACTAAACCTCCTACCGGAAACGGAATTAATCGGTATGAGCTTAACTGCCTATCAGGAATTTTTAACCGAAAACCCGCCGGTAAAATCAGGAAGTAAAGATGAAAAGCTGGTAAAAAGATTGGGGCAAGAAATTTCAGTTGCGGTGGAAGAGTTCATGAAACAAGAAGGTTTATCAAAAAGGTTAGAAGGATATGCTTGGGAATTTAACCTAGTAAACGATAATACCGTTAACGCATGGTGCATGCCAGGTGGTAAGGTGGTGGTTTATTCTGGTTTATTGCAAGTAACACAGAATGAAGATGCACTGGCTTGTGTAATGGGTCACGAAATTGCTCATGCGATAGCACGGCACGGTAACGAACGTATGAGTAAAGGTTTACTAATACAAGCTGGTGGAATGGCTTTATCTGTGGCCTTATCTCAAAAACCTAAATTGGTGCATGACCTATTTTTACAATCATACGGTATTTCTTCATCATTAGGTATGCTAAAATATTCAAGAATGAACGAAACAGAAGCGGATAAACTGGGCCTTATTTTTATGGCCATGGCGGGTTATAATCCAAGTGAGGCTGTGAATTTATGGATAAGAATGGGTGAAGCAAGTGGCGGACAAGCGCCTCCTGAATTTTTAAGTACCCACCCTAGCAACGAAACACGTATTGCGGATATTAAGGCCTATTTGCCTACGGCTATGAAATATTATAAAAAGAAAGGCTAAGTTCTCAAGCCTAATCCAATACTACTTCCTGCTCAACACTCCAAGCTTCAGGTTTGGCAATAAACAGTTTTTTTGTAGCAGCCCAAACTGTTTCAAATAAAGGTGAATGCCTATATGCATTTAAAGCATCCTCGTTTTCCCAATAACTATAAGTAAAGTAAATATTGGGTGTGTTTATATCTTTGAGTAACTGCAAATGAGCACAGCCTTCAAAAGCTCTAATCTTTTCCTTAGAATTATGAAATACGTCTTCAAATTCCTTTACCATTGCCTCGTCAAAGGTCATTTTCACTATACGTATTATCATAATAAATGAATATTTATTTGGTCATTTAACTTAAGTTGTAATAGGCTGGATAAGGTTCCATTACGCAAAGCAATTTCTAATTTACCTTCAGAGTTAAACATCGCTAAAATTTCTCCTTCCGGCACATCACTGTAATCACGGCTAATTTTATCAATCTGATTACCACGCGCTAAGTCAATAATAAACGGCTTGTTTTGCACAGTACTATCAAACAAATGTTTATCAATATTGGTTATGGCATTTTCATAGGAATCAATGTAAATTATAGTTCCTTTTATCAAATCACCCGATGAGGCCGCTCTAAATGGTAAGCGTTGAATTAATTGTAAACCTTCCTGACCAATTGTACTAAGCTCCTCTCCTTTTACTAGCCTAACTGCAATAGGAACAAAAATATCACGAGCCACAAAACTCAAATTATCGTCAGTATTAACCGGTACAGCTACCACCCTTTCAGGTGTTTCATCAAACAATAAAGAAAATATGCCATTGTTTGCACCAATAAAGTATTGGTTGTGATGATATACTACTACGTAGCCTTGGGTTGCGTTATACTCTGATCCTACACCAATAATATGAACAGTATTGTTAGGATACTGCGAATAAACAGCTCTTAACAAAAAAGCTGCAGAGGATATATCGTATTTATCAATTTCATGAGAAATATCTACTAAGGGTAATTCAGGCATAGCTCTTAATAAGGCTCCTTTAATAGAGCTTACATAATGATCCTTTAAACCAAAATCGCTTATTAGTGTAATTGCTGCCATTAAGAAATAATAATCAAACTGCGCATTGCCAAGTGAAAGACAAAAATATACTATTTTAGCCCTTTAGATAACAAAAAGGGTAAATTTATACCATTATCAACAGCCTTGAGCGATTTAAAATTACAACTAGAAGATATTGCGCCCGTTGAGTTTTACGGGGTAAACGATTCTAAATTAGAGTTAATTAAAAGAAGGTTTCCTAAGCTAAAAATTGTTGCTAGAGGAACCACCATTAAAGCCACAGGAGAAGAAGAAGAATTAAACCAGCTAGAAATGGTGGTAAACATCATTACTGCCTATTACCAGCGTTTTGGAAACTTAACCGAAAACGCCGTTTTGCAAATATTGGAGGGCAACTCTAATAAACAAACCCTTGAAAAGCGTGAAAATGGCAATGATATATTGGTATATGGTAATAATGGTATTGTTATTAAAGCTAGAACACCTAACCAATTAAAAATGGTAGAAAGCATTTCGCAAAACGACATGCTCTTTTCTATTGGTCCAGCGGGTACAGGTAAAACCTATACGGCTGTAGCATTAGCGGTAAAAGCCCTAAAAAATAAAGAGGTAAGAAAAATTATTTTAACCCGACCAGCCGTTGAAGCTGGAGAAAACTTAGGTTTTTTACCTGGTGATTTAAAGGAAAAATTAGACCCCTATTTGCAACCTTTGTATGATGCGTTGGATGATATGATTGCTCCAGAAAAGCTATCATATTACTTACAAAACAGAATTATCCAGATAGCGCCACTTGCTTTTATGCGTGGCAGAACCCTGGATAATGCCTTTGTAATACTGGATGAAGCACAAAATGCAACTGAAAATCAATTAAAAATGTTTTTAACCCGTATGGGTAGAACAGCTAAATTTGTGATAACGGGTGACATAACGCAAATTGATTTGCCCAAACACCAACCATCTGGCTTACCACAAGCTCAAAAGTTACTAAAAGGTGTAAAAGGTGTTGATTTTGTTGAATTAGACGGCAATGATATTATCCGACATAAATTGGTTAAAAGTATTTTAGATAAATACGAACAAGCTCAATAAAGCATAGAACAGAATATTTGAAAAGCATATGAACGCAATTACCGAAACAGCATTTAAATTTCCGAACCAGGTAAGTCACTACAAAGGAAAAGTACGTGATGTGTACAATATCAATGATCAACTGCTGGTAATGATTGTAAGCGATCGTATATCTGCTTTTGATACGGTGCTGCCTAAAGGAATTCCTTATAAAGGACAAGTGTTGAATCAAATTGCCTCCAAGTTTTTAAAAGCTACAGAAGATATTGTTCCAAATTGGGTGATTGATGTACCCGACCCGGTTGTTACGGTTGGCCATTTATGCGAACCATTTAAGGTGGAAATGGTAATACGGGCTTATTTATCGGGTCACGCATGGAGAGAGTATAAAGCTGGAAAAAGAACTATTTGCGGCGTTGCTATGCCTGATGGGATGAAAGAAAACGACAAATTCCCAGAGCCTATCATCACTCCTACAACCAAAGCTGCTGTGGGTCACGATGAAGATATATCAAGAGAAGAAATTTTAAAGCAAGGAATTGTTAGTGAAGATGATTATGTGCAATTAGAAAATTACACAAGAGCTATTTTTCAACGTGGAACGGAGATTGCGGATAAAATGGGCTTAATTTTGGTTGATACAAAATACGAGTTTGGGAAAAAGGACGGCGGAATTATGTTGATTGATGAAATACATACACCTGATTCATCACGTTATTTTTACAAAGAAGGATACGCGGAGAGGCAAGCAGCCGGTGAAGCACAAAAACAATTATCAAAAGAATTTGTGCGAGAATGGTTAATGGTAAATGGTTTTCAAGGAAAGGAAGGGCAAACCATACCAGAAATGACCGACGAGGTGGTTAATTCTATTTCTGATAGGTATATTGAACTGTTTGAGAAAATTACTGGTGAAAGCTTCGTAAAAAGTCCTATCAATAATGTATTAAACCGCGTGGAGGAAAACATTCTCAGCTACCTATCCAAGGTGTCGGTTTAGTTAGAATAGGCAGGATTATTCAAAAAAGTACTATCTGTAAAGGTTTTTAGAAAGCTTACCAAATCTGCTTTTTCTTGCGTTGTTAATTGCAAACCTCCATTATTTACGTTTTTCATTAAAGGATCTACAGTAGCAGAGAATTTAACACCAGTGCTATAAAACTCTACTACTTCTTCTAAGGTCTTAAACCTTCCATCGTGCATATAAGGAGCTGATAGTTCCACGTTTCTGATTGTAGGTGTTTTAAACTTACCATTATCATTCGCATTTTTGGTTATGTCACCTAAACCATTATCTGCAAAAAACGCATCCAGGCCGTTGTTTCTAAAAACATTATCCGTAAAGGTGCCATTAGCGCCATGACAATGAAAACAGTCTCCTTT
>CAXHCC010000169.1:0-5798 GCA_964014945.1 uncultured bacterium
CTCGCCTGCTGCCGATACAACAGTTACTGGTGCGGCTCCATCAATGTTATAAATAAAGGTATAAGGGGCATTACCCAAGTTTCCGGTTAATATAATATCCGTAGCAGCCGCATTTTTACAATAAGTAGCTCCTCCTGTTATGGTTGCCCCAGGTGCTGGATAAATCGTAATAACAGCACTACCCGCAACGGGGTTGGTACACATTGTGGCACTTGCATCTTGCACGCTAACTAAATTATAGGTATACGTTCCTGCCGTGGTAGTTGGAGCTTGTATCTTAGCAATTCCTGCTCCATCACTTACCTCTGTTAAATTAGCTCCACCGTTTATGTTGTAAGTAAAGGTATAAGGAGCCGTTCCGTTGCTACCTGTAAAGGTTACATCTGGCTGCCCAGCATCTTTACAAATACCAGTTGTTCCTGCCACTGAAGCAGTAGGTAAATCATTTATTATAACGGTAATATTATCATTGGCAAAACCACAAGCAGATGCAGTAGCATCTTGTACTTGGGTTAAATTATATTGAAATGTGCCTGCGGCTGCTGTTGGCGCCGTTATAGTTACCGTATTATCCGTACCGGCGGTTGTAACTGTTTGTGGAGCACCGTTATTTATGTCATAAGTAAAAGTATATGGCGCCGTACCAAGCGACCCTGTAAATGTTATAACAGGATCTACAGCATTTCTACAAACGGCCACGCCGCCTGCTATATTAGCACCTGGAGCTGGATTAATGGTAATAACAGCACTACCAGTTACCGGATTGGTACAACTCATTGCGCTAGCATCTTGCACACTCACCAAATCATATGTAAATGATCCCGCTGGATCCGTAGGAGCCGCAACAGTAACGGTATTATCTGTACCAGCACTAGTAACGGTTAAGGGTGCTCCGTTATTTATGGTATAGGTAAAGGTATAAGGAGCTACGCCATTGGCTCCGGTAAATAATACTTCTGGACTAACAGCATATCTACACACCGCAGTGTCGCCGCCTATGGTTGCTGTTGGTAATTGATTTACTGTTATGGTTCCTGTACCATCACCAGTACAACCATCAGCCGTTGTACCTGTGACCGTATACGTTGTTGTGGCAATTGGGTTAGCTTCTGTAAATGTTGATGTTGTTTCTCCGGTTGACCACGTATAACTCACTCCTCCACTTGCCGTGATAGTAGCTGAAGTGCCTGCACAAGTAGTTGCACTTGTTACCGGAATAGTTGGGTTTGCGTTTATGGTAACCAACCCTACATCAGTGACATCACAGCTGTTAGTTGCCCCTGTTACAGTATAACTTGTAGTGCTTGCAGGGCTAACAGCAATTGATGCTGTTGTTGCACCCGTATTCCATGTATATGCCGTTGCACCTGTAGCAGTTAGGGTAGCTGTACTTCCTGCACAAACGGTACTATTCGTCACTGAAAAGTTCGGTCGTGGATTAACTGTTACCGTTTGAATAACAGTACTTGCACAATTTCTTAAATCAGTTAACGTATAACTAGTTGTTCCTGTCACCGTCGGGGTTACAACAATTGAGTCTATTAAGGCATCAGACGCACTAGTTTGCCCTGTAGACCAAGAATAATGCACTGGGAATTCTGCTTCCGCTTTTATTGTTACGGATTCTCCTAAACAAACAGTGGCAGAAGGTGAAACTGTTAAATCTATAAAAACAGGTATCGACGGTCCCCAAACCAATCTTACTTGTCCGTCTGCACCTGAAGCTCCAGGTCCATCACACCTATCCGTTCCTCCACCGCCGCCACCACCTGGCGATTCTCCGACAGTAGGCAAATCTACTGTGCATGTTCCCGTTATACCTGGTCCTCCATCAGAAGAACCACCAACGCCGCCATTTCCGCCACCCGCAAGTGCAACACCTCCAGGCGTTACAGTTCTTGAATTACCATTTGGCCATCCGTTATTTAAACCTCTACCGTCACCTCCATCACCGCCCCAGCCAGCAGATGCACCTCCACCTCCTCCAGGCCATAATCCTCCTGAACCACCATCTCCACCACTAAACCGTACATCGCCGTAGCCAGCATACGCTTGACCACCAACTCCCCCAGAGCCATCTTCACCAACCGGTCCATTCCGTAATCCACCTCCACCACCAGCAGCCATTACAGTAAACTGAGAGTCAAACCAAGACATTTCTCCTGGCAATCCTTTCAAATCAGTACCTAAACCTCCAGCACCCACAGATAGGTTATAGTTATCACCTTGATTAACTTGTATTACGGAGGTGCTAAAGGCTCCTCCTCCACCTCCTCCACCATCATCTCGGCTATCTTGTGCTCCACCACCTGAACCACCAGCTCCCCAAACTTGAACTGAAACAGTGCTCACACATGCAGGTACCGTCCATATATACTGCCCAGCTGTACTAAATACAGCATCTAACTCATAAGATGGCAAAACCGTAATAGTTTTGGTTGCTACAGCGGGGTTACAACCATTATTACTAGCAGTTAAGGTAAGAACCACATCACCCACAAACCCTGGCTCAGGTGTAAATGTTACTCCTGCCGGATTATCAGTTTCTCCCGTATTACTCAAATTATGGTTGCCAGCAGGTGTACTTCCTGAAATAGACCATGTAGCCCCAGTTACAGAACCGCCAACATATGAATTTATTAATGTGTAGGTATTCGTACTATAAATGGTTGTATTCGCCTTGCCCGCATACGCCGTTGCGGGTGCATTTGTAGGAACCGCATCAACTGCGGGAGTAGTAAATGGTGCACAGCCTGGCGCACTAATTACGGAGCGATACCAAATGGTGCTGTTTAACGGACCTGCAGGTGCATAGGTATTACCTGTTTGACCGGCAACAGGGGCAAATCCAGTTGTTGGACCTGTTGTAGAAGTCTCCCATGCATAGGTTGCAGGTGTATTCGGAGGATAGGGATATACTGTTAACGGGCTAGGTGTATTACCTGTACAAATAGTTTGCGGAAATGAAGTGGTACCAGATAGTGTAGATACAAAAACTTTAACTGTATTGGTTGTATCAGGTGTACATGTACCCTCACCAACTATTGCTCTATACCAAGTAGTAGCACTAATTGCAGGTGGAGTTAAATTAGCTGTAGTACCCCCTAAAGCTGTAAAGCCATTGGTGCTGTCTGTAGTAGATGCTTCCCATGCATAGGAATAATTAGCGCTATTTCCACCAGAAGATGTAGTGGATAAATTTGTTGGTGCGTTACCAGGGCATATAGTTTGAGGCGACGTTAGGGTAGCATATACTGGAGGAGGAATGGTAATTCGTACATAGCCCATTGAACCAGGACCTCCATTGGCACCATTGGTTCCAGAACCACCACCACCACCACATCCCGGACACATTAAATTATCTTGACCAGCAACATTATCAGAGCCTCCAGCACCACCATTGCCAAAGAAACCTGTACCACCTGCACCACCTTGTTCCCCACTTCCGTCAGCGCCATTTGGACCATTTCCATTAGGTAGCGCTGTTGCACCACCGCCACCACCGCCATCACCACCGTAATCCCCACCATTGCCTCCAGAGAAAGTTACATCACCTATACTAGCGGCCGCTGATCCTCCCGCTGCTCCATTTCTACCTGTTGAAGAAGCTCCCCCTTTGGCCATTACTCTTGTGGCATTATCAAACCATGTATCACCAGCTGGCTGACCTTGTGTACCAGGAGTACCAATGTGCATATTATAAACTGTATTGGGAGTTACAGCTAATACCGATCGTGCATAAGCACCACCACCGCCACCACCGCCGCCATTGTTTCCTGTAGCACCAAAACCTTCACCTGAAGCTCCCCACACCTCAACTGTTATAGACGTTACACAGGCTGGTATAGTATAGGTCTGATCAAAGTTTGCGGGATCACCTGAAATATTAAAAAAATCGAACTGCGTTTTCTTTTGAGCAAGAAGTGCAGGAATTCCTACAAAGAAAAGTATTAATGGAAAATATCGACGAATCATTTATTTAGTAATTGCCACGAATGACAGTTGGTTGAAATTAAAATTAATGAAAAAGCATTGTTGATTGATTACAATTAATCACCGCATACTAAATCATAACATATGTTATTAATTTGTTGGTTTCTAGTAAAATAGACGCGCTAACGAGGATAAAGGTTGCACCCATTTTTCCAAAATTTCAACATGGTAACATATGTTATAGGATCTATGATTTAGACAGCATTTTTCACAATTCCTTATTTTACGCATAATGTGCCTTTTCGCGAGCAATAGATTTTCCGTAACTCCAATGCACGCTGCTCATTCTAAGAACATCGTTCCACAAAGCTCACTTGCACTTAAGTAGCTATTCACAAATAAGCTAATTGTTTTCAAGTTCATTATTAAAACAATAGCTTTGTAACCGAATGAAGAAACAATTAAATATTGTTGGAAAAGCTGGGGTTGCAATTGGTATTTTGTCTGGCATTTTTATAATGTACCCAGGCATTCAAATTGCACTGCCTTTTAGCATATTGGGTATGCTTACAGGAAGTTATTATGTATACCAAGATACAACTCACCAAATAAGTGAGGAAAAATTAAGCCTAGGTATGATTACCATTCTTTTAAGCTCTATACCCGTCCTTTTCGTTCTTGGAATTATTTTGTATAAATCATTTATTCAATAAGTGAAAAGCAAATCTGCAAATATTGGAAGTTACCTATCTATGGTTAAGTTTAGCCATACCCTTTTTGCTCTTCCATTTGCTATTATCGGTTATTTTTTAGGAATTGAAAACGCTCAATTCAACTTTGATATTCTACTTTTTGTTAAGGTAATATTGTGCATGGTGTTTGCTCGAAATGCGGCTATGGCTTTTAATAGATATATTGACAGAGATATTGATGCGAAAAATGAACGAACCGCTATTAGAGAAGTTGCGAGCGGTTTAATACAACCCAAAAACGCGCTTATTTTTGTAATAATTAATTGTCTATTGTTTGTTTTAACTACCTATTTTATTAATCCACTTTGTTTCAAGTTATCTGGTGTAGCACTCGCGGTTATTTTAGGCTATAGTTTTACCAAACGTTTTACTTTCCTTTGCCATCTGATCCTTGGCATAGGTTTATCCTTAGCTCCTATTGGTGCATACATCGCCGTTACCGGTGAATTTGCCACGTTGCCTATTTTATTTTCGTTTATCGTATTGTTTTGGGTGAGTGGATTTGATATTATTTACGCACTTCAAGATGAGGCGTTTGATAAATCCAATAAGTTAAAATCAATACCAGCAATGGTAGGAAAAAGTAAAGCGCTATTTGTTTCGATAACACTTCACATTTTAAGCAGTATTTTTATTGTTGAAGCAGGTTTATTTGGCGCATTTAATTTCCTTTATTGGATCGGCGCGATCCTTTTCACAATGTTGCTAGCTTATCAACACACACTGGTAAAGCCCAATGACCTGAGCAAAGTGGATCTTGCGTTTTTTACAAGTAATGGCATTGCGAGCGTAATATTCTGTGTTTTTGTGGTATTATCACTTCTACTATATTAACTTTATTTATTTCTATTTTCAATGTAATAGGCTATATTCGTTTCGAAAAGATATTTAACCTAATTTAATTTAATGAAAAACTTTAAGAACAAAACTGTTGTTATTACTGGAGCCGGTTCTGGTATTGGAAAAGCACTAGCGATGAATTTTGCCAATAGAGGAGCCAACTTGGCCATTTCGGATGTTAATGAAGCTAACTTAGAGAAAACAGCTGCCGAAGCAAAAGCCAAAGGCTCAAAAGTATTTACGAGTGTTTTTGACGTTTCCAAGAACGAAGAG
>CAXHCC010000170.1:0-5778 GCA_964014945.1 uncultured bacterium
AAGAATCATGCCATTAAATTTTTACAAGAGGGAGCAAAAGTAAAAGCTTTTGTGTTTTTTAAAGGACGATCGATTGTGTTTAAGGAACAGGGAGAATTATTGTTATTAAGATTTGCCGATGAACTTGAGGATTATGGCAAAGCTGAGCAGATGCCAAAGTTAGAAGGAAAGAAAATGATAATGATGATGGCTCCAAATAAAAAGTAAATAAGATTACACCTAAATAAATAGTACAATGCCAAAAATGAAAACAAATTCCAGTGCTAAAAAGAGATTTACTCTTACTGGAACAGGAAAGGTTAAAAGAAAGCACGCTTTTAAAAGTCACATTTTGACTAAAAAAACGACAAAACAAAAGCGAAATTTAACTAAATCTGGATTGGTTGACTCAACCGACATGTCTAGAATTAAAACTCTTTTAACAATAGGTAAATAAATTATCAATTATAAACCAGGTACTCAGTTTTAAGTTCTGTAAAGCAGGCACTGACTCCAAAAAACAAAAGAAATGCCAAGATCGGTTAATGTGGTGGCTTCAAGAGCCAGAAGAAAAAAACTCCTTAAAAACACAAAAGGTTATTGGGGTGCACGTAAAAACGTTTACACAATTGCAAAAAACATTCATGAAAAAGGGCTTACTTATGCCTATCGTGATAGAAAACAAAAGAAACGCACTTTCCGCGCGCTTTGGATTCAACGTATAAATGCAGGTGTACGTCAATACGGAATGTCTTACTCACAATTCATGGGTAAAGTAAGTGAGAAAAATATTGATTTAAACAGAAAAGTGTTAGCTGATTTAGCTATGAATCACCCAGAAGCTTTTAAAGCAGTGGTAGATTCGGTAAAATAGCCTGTCTCACTAGTTTTATTTAAGGGGAACCAAAAGGTTCCCTTTTTTTGTACTTTAAATTCTGTTAATTTTTTACCCATAAATTCTTTCAGGTTCCGCTAGTGTCTTAATCAAAGATTATTTAACTCTCAAACTTATTGATTGTGATACTGTTCATTTTTTAGAATTGTCATAGCTCTGTATACTTGTTCAACAAAAAACAACCTTATCATTTGGTGAGAGAAAGTCATTTTGGAGAGCGCTAACTGTGCATTAGCTCTTGCATATACTTCATCTGAAAACCCATAAGGTCCACCAACAACAAACACAAGCCGTTTTATACCGGCATTCATCTTTTTTTGAAAATAGTTAGCCAACTCAACAGATGTATACTCCTTACCCTTTTCATCTAGCAATATAAGATGATCTGCAGGTAATAAACTTTTTAATAGCAACCCACCCTCCTTCTTTTTTTGCTCAAATAAACTTAAACCTTTCGTGTTTTTAAGAGCAGGAATTACAATCTGCTCATAAGGTAAATAATGTTTTAATCGATTCTCAAATACGCCAACTCCTTGGGTAAGATATTCTTCATCCGTTTTTCCTATTACAATTAAGGCTACTTTCATAATGTCTTATTCGTTTATGGACAGAATTCTTCACAAAAAAACCATATTTTTGCTTAAACTCAGTAGTTTTGTTAAAAATTGTTAATTGTGGCGCTATTATTGTGGTAGGGAAAACAAAAACTCTTATGAAAATATTTAAACAAAGCTTGCTTCTTTTGCTATGCGTACTGAGTATTTCCTTCACGCCAAAGTCCCTATCGGATATTTCTAAAGCTATTAGCAAAGGTGATACCAAAGGTATATCTTCTCACTTTATAGAAAACATTGACTTAAAAGTATTAGAACAAGAAGATATTTTTAGCAAGGAACAAGCAGAAATGATTTTAAAAAGCTTTTTTGAAAAACATCCTGTTACCTCTTTTGAAATAAAACATACAAGTAAACCTAAAAATAACACGCAATATACAATTGGAACACTCAACACCTCGAATGGAAAATTTAGAGTTTACTACCTTACTAAGCTATCAGGTGAAGTTAGCATAATTCAACAGTTTAGAATAGAAGTAGAAGATGAATAAAAAATTACTTCCCGAAGTACTTTATAATTTTGACATCCGCAAGTTTATTGATGAAGCAATAAATGAAGATCGCGGCGATGGAGATCATACATCATTAGCATGTATTCCTAAGTCAGCTAAAGGAAAAGCCAATTTATTGGTCAAAGAAAAAGGTATTATTGCAGGCGTTGAATTAGCGGTAAAAATATTTAAACAAATAGATAAAAAGCTTACTGTAAAAGTTTTCATTCAAGATGGAGAGGCCATTCGAAAAGGAGATGTGGTAATGTCGGTTGAAGGTAGTTCGCAATCCATCTTACTTGCAGAACGATTAGCACTCAATTGTATGCAGCGAATGAGTGGTATTGCAACCCACACAAACAAACTTGTAAAACTTTGTAAAGGAACTTCTACTAAAGTTATTGACACCCGTAAAACTACACCTACCATTCGCGGATTGGAAAAATGGGCAGTACTAATTGGTGGTGGAGCAAATCATCGTATTGGTCTTTACGACATGATTTTAATAAAAGATAACCATATTGATTATGCAGGCGGAATTAAAGAAGCCATTAACGCAGCAAACACTTACTTAAAAAGCAACAAAAAGAAGCTTAAAATAGAGATAGAGGTTCGTAACCTAAAAGAGCTAAAAGATGTGCTAAACATGGGAAATGTTCATAGAATTATGCTGGACAACTTTTCCAATACAAACATTAAAAAAGCGCTTACACTTATTGATGGTAAATATGAAACCGAAGCATCCGGTGGAATAACAGAAAAGACAATTGCTTCATATGCTAAATGTGGTGTAGACTTTATTTCTGTTGGAGCCCTTACACACAATATTAAAAGTCTTGACCTAAGCTTAAAAGCTATTTAAGATAAATGAAAAGCAACTTCACTAACTTTTTGTTAAGCAACAAGCTTATCAGCTACCTTATTGCTAAAAGTAAAGCAATAAGTCTACCTGGCTTTGATGGCATTTCAATATTTGTAGTGAGCAAGTACTTTTTAGAAGCCTTAGTAAATGGCTCCTTAAACATGAGAGCCTCTTCCCTAGCGTTTAACTTTTTCCTTGCACTTTTTCCATCCATTATTTTTTTATTCACATTAATCCCATATATACCTATTGACAATTTTCAGGATAACCTTTTTGAGTTAATGCAAATACTATTGCCAGAAAATGCATTTAAAGCAACCGAAGAAACTATTCAAGATATTTTAGATAATCCTAAAGGAGGATTGTTATCATTTGGGTTTATCGCAGCATTGTACTTTTCTACGAATGGCTTTAGTTCTATGATTGATTCTTTTAATAAAACCTTTCATAGCATAGAAGAGCGAAGCATATTACAAAATCGACTTATATCGCTAATTATGGTTATCATATCCACGTTGCTCATTTCAATCGCAATTGGCTTAATTATATTTAGTAACTGGGTTATAAAGTCTTTAGAACTAGGCAACCTCACAACCGTATTAATTCAAGGATTGGAATTCATCATCCTATTCACCTTATGTTTATTTTCTATCTCCTTCCATTACTACCTTGGGCCTAGAAAACGAGAAAACTTCAAATTCATCTCTCCTGGTTCCTTAATGGCCACAACGCTAACTATATTAGCATCTTTACTATTTACCTTCTATGTTAACAACTTTGCCAATTACAATAAGCTGTATGGTTCCATCGGCACCTTAATTGTAATAATGCTGTGGATACTTATTGTTTCTTTTATTTTACTGCTGGGCTTTGACCTAAATACTAGCATAAACCAAGCACAAAAAAGCCGCAGCAAAGAACTTAAGCCGTTAGAATAACTTTAGATAATATCCCTTAAATCGTCGTTGGTATCTCTTGGTGTACGAGGCTTCTCTGAGGTTTTATTTCGCATTCGAATATTCAAAAACTCTACGAATAAGGAAAACGCAATGGAAATATAAATAATCTTTTTATCTACTTCTTGATGTAAAGACTCTAATATCAATACTGTTCCAATCATCAGTAAAAACGATAATGCCAACACCTTAATGGTTGGATTCACATTGATAAATTTACTCACCTTGCCAGAGAATCGTATCATAATTAACATGGCAATAATAACAGCAATTACCATAATTAGTAAATTTTTAACAAGCCCCACCGCTGTAAGAATAGAATCAAATGAAAACACAATATCAATAAGGACTATTTGAAATACAATACTAGTAAATGTACCTTTTTTGGCTGTCATCGGTTCATCATCATAGCCTTGTACCTTATTGTGTAATTCTATGGTTGTCTTATACAACAAAAAGAGTCCACCAGAGAATAAAATCAAATCTCTTCCAGTAACAGCAAAGTCTTGAATATTAAATAACGCTTCTTTTAAACCAACTATCCATGAAATACTAAACAATAAAACAATTCGCATTAACAAGGCTAGAATTAAACCAATAAAGCGTGCTTTTCCTTGTTTTTCTCGTGGGAGTTTGTTCGCGATTATAGAAATGAAAATTATATTATCAATACCCAACACAATCTCCAACACCGTAAGTGTCAGCAAACTGATTAACGAGGCAATCGTAAATAATTCATTAAAATCCTGGGCAAGATGCATTTAATTTATTTTTCTGCAAAATACGCAGATTTTTCCAATCTAACCGTTAATATAGGATATAACTCACGAGCCTTTATTAGAAGAATATAAATAAGAATTATGGTAAAAAATTCTAGGTCAAATATGTATATTTGCAAGTACTACAGATTTTATCTCCCCTTTACGAATGAGTAACCCAGAAGGTGTTAAATTAATAAACGAAGACGATAATTTCTCTAAAAAAGAATTTAGAGAAATTGTAGTAAATGATTATCGTATTGCTTACGAAAGTCGTGAAGCTAGCTACCTCGGAAGAAAGGAAGTACTATCCGGCAAAGCAAAATTTGGCATTTTTGGAGATGGCAAGGAGGTTGCCCAAGTGGCCATGGCAAAATATTTTCGCAAAGGCGATTTCCGCTCAGGTTATTACAGAGACCAAACTTTTATGTTTGCCACAGAAAACTTAACCCTTCAGCAATGGTTTGCTGGTTTATATGGCCATACAGACATTGAGGTTGAACCGATGACCGCAGGAAGACAAATGGGCGGTCATTTTGGAACGAGAAGTTTAAATGAAGATGGCACTTGGAAAGATTTAACGAAAATTAAAAACTCATCCGCCGATATTTCTTGTACTGCTAGCCAAATGCCACGTTTGGTTGGTCTTGCAATGGCTTCTAAATACTATAGAAACAATAAAACCTTGCAGAAACCACCTTTTACAAAGTTTTCTAATAAAGGAAGTGAAATTGCATTTGGAACAATTGGCGATGCCAGTACATCTGAAGGTTTATTTTTTGAGGCCATCAATGCCGCTGGTGTTATGCAAATTCCCATGCTAGTTTCGGTATGGGACGACGACCACGGTATATCTGTTCCCAAAAAATACCAAACCACCAAAGAAAGTATATCGGAAATATTAAAAGGGTTTCAAAGAGATAAAGGAGTTCCAGGATACGAAATCTTTAAAACGAAAGGTTGGGATTACCCTCACTTATGTGCCACCTACGAAAAAGCTGTTAAAATTTGTAGAGAAGAACATGTACCGGTATTAATACATGTAGAAGAAGTAAATCAGCCATTAGGGCATAGTACATCAGGCTCGCACGAACGTTACAAATCAAAGGAACGCCTACAATGGGAGCATGATTTTGACCCAATAAAAAAAATGCGTGAATGGTTATTAGAAAATAAAATTATTTCGGAAGGTGCGCTTGAAGAACTTGAAAAGCAAGTAAAAC
>CAXHCC010000171.1:0-5741 GCA_964014945.1 uncultured bacterium
GATTATTCCGGGTCTCGTGGGCTCGGAGATGTGTATAAGAGACAGGTTCAAGATGCAGCCATATTTGATATGTCAACCAATGCACTATCTGGAGGAGGAGGATTAACTATGACAGGCACTTCCGACTTATTATTGGGAGAATTAAGCACCACCATTCCTGCATTATCAGGTGCTTACAGTTTATCAGGAGGTACTATACGATTTAACGGAGCAGGTGCACAAACCATTAAAAATTTAAACGCTGCTGCGCCAGCGGCATATTATAATGTAGACTTTGGAACGTCAGGAACTAAAAGCTTAGCTGGCGAAACAAGTGTACAAGGAGAATTGGCCATTACCGGAACAGCACAATTAGACGTAACTGCCAGTAATTACGGAATAAATATACAAGGTAATTGGAATGTGTCAGGTTCAAATGCTAATCCATTTATTGAGCGAAGTGGTACTGTTACATTTAACGGTTCATCTGCGCAAACAATTACCACCAGCGTACTGGGCACCGAAACTTTTTACAATTTAACAATCAATAATTCAACTGGTGTTTCTTTAGTAGATGCAATAGCTGTAGCTAGTCTAACCGGATCTGGTAATGCCTTAACCATTGAATCGGGTGCGGTATTTGATGCCAATAATTTAGCCATTTCATTAACCGGTGATTGGATTGACAATGGAGGCACTTTTACTCCTGGTATAGGAACGGTAACGTTTAATGGAACTGGTGCTCAAAGCATTACTAAAGGCTCTGCTGCTACCTTTTACGATATCACTTTTTCTAGCTCTGGAACTACTACCTTAGGATGTGCGCTAAACATTTCTGACGACTTAACTATTGAAGGCACCGCAAAATTAGATGTAAGCGCAAGTAATTATGCAATAGACATTGATGGTGATTGGAATGTGACCAGTTCAACCGCCGACCCATTTGTTGAACAATCAGGTACCGTAACCTTTAGTGGTTCAGGAGCGCAAAACCAAAGCTCTAGCTTGGCAGCAGGTGAAACATTTTACAACCTAACGGTTAGCACACTTACCCCTGGATTAACCTTAAATAGCGCTGGAGGAATTGATTTAAACGTTACCAACTTATTAAGCATTTCCTCATCTGCATTTTTATTAGGCAACGATCATAACATCAACTTATCAGGCAGTTGGAGCAATAGTGGAACTTTTACACCAGGAGCATCTGGTACCATAACATTTACAGGCTCTGGAACCCATAATTTAACCAACACTTCCGGTGAAACCTTTACCAACTTAACCAGTAATACTACTGGCACCATTGCTTTTGAAGCTGCAACCGACTTAACGGTAACCGGAACAATGACCATGACTTCTGGAAATTTTGATTTAAACAGTAGAACACTGACCTTAGGAAGTGGTTCGGTTTCTACCCTATCGCACACAAATGGTATAGTTTACAATGGCAATTTCACCAGGTACTTCCCTTCTGCTGCAATAAGTAGTAGTGTTGCACCAAAAGCTGGATTATTCCCAGTAGGTTCATCTTCAGAATACCGCCCTGTTGAAATAAACTCCACTGTAAACCCAGTTACACCTGGCTATTTAACCGCGGTGCACACCGATGTTGCTGGAGTTACTGATGTTTCTTATGCTGATTCTGAACCCGTAACAATAGAAAGAATTGGTAATATGTACACCACGCTTTCCAGTGCTACTTTGGCGGGTGGCACCTATAACTTAGACGTTACCATGTCTGACTTAGGAACCGGTGGTAATACATCTGATTTGCGTTTAAGTACGTATACTGCTTCTACTATGGGTGAGGTAGGTACAACTGCGGCAGCTACTGGTACTGTGGATAATCCAACAGTTAAAAGAACAGGTTTGGCCGTTGCAGATTTTGCCAATGTATTTGTTGTTGGTACCACTGATAAAGCTACTACCCCATTGCAATTGGTATATTATTCTATTGCAGATGGAGATTGGACCAATGCTGGCACATGGGTAACTGATGGATGTGGTGGCGTTGATGCCGCTGCCAGTCCTCCACCTAGTGATGCATACGTGAAAATTTGCGGTACTACTACTGTTACCATTGATGCAAATTCTGCTGCGGCTTATGTAGATATTTTAGATGGTGGTGGGCTAATTGGAACTGGAGACTTTTCCGTGAGCAAAGACTTTACTACCGCGGGTACAGGGACTTTTGCACCTACCGGAGGATCATGGGTAATAACGCGTGATGTTACCTATGCTGGTACAGGAAGTTATACCTTAAGCGGCTCAACTACCATTAATGGTGATTTAAATATAGGTTCTGGAACTACCTTAACTATGGCGGGTGGTGTAGCATTGGCTGTTGATGGGAATGTTACGGTTGACGGAACTTTAGCATTAGGGACCAGCACAGCCACTTTTAGCGGAGCAGGTAAAACCATTGATGGATCGGCTGGTGCTGCAAGTATATCTGGGGCTGGAGCAACCATTAATATTACAGATGATATGTCAATAGCCAGTACAGGCACCCTAACCATTGCGCCAACTTTGGCTATAGTTGGAGCTAAAACACTCACCAACAATGGAGCTGTAACCTTAACGGGTAACTTAACAGGTAGTGTAGCAGGTTCTACATGGACCAACGAAGCTTCCTCAAGTTTAGTGGCAGGTGGGGATGTTTTAACCACGGGTACATTAAACGCTTCTGCAACCGGGAATACGGTTAATTACAATAAAGCAGGTGCTCAAACAGTTAAAGGGCCATCGTCTTCCTATTATGACGTTTCCTTTAGTAAATCAGGTACGAAAACCTTAGGAGCTAGTATTACCGTTGACAATGATTTATTAATTGACGGTACAGCCACCTTAGATGTAAGTGGATCTAACTTTGATATTACCTTAACAGGTGATTGGACGAATAACGGAACATTCTCAGGAGGTACAGGTGATGTAACCTTGAATGCAGCAACCACCCAAACAATTACCGGAACTGCTTCTACCACATTTGGGGATATTACGTTTAACAATACCTTCGGCACAGCTCCGCAAATTATATTGGAGCAACCAACAATTATTACCGGAACAGCTACATTTACCGATGGAATTGTTGATGCAGAATCTAACACCTTAACATTTAATGCTGGGTCAAGCACCGCAGGAAATACAGGAGGTACTTCGGTAAGCTTTGTGGACGGTGATGTATTAAAAGTAGGTGCAACCGACTTTGTATTTCCTACAGGAGATGGTGAGCGATGGGCAAGAATTGGTATTAGTGATTTAACGGGTTCAGAAACTTTTACCGCTAAATATTCTGCATCTGCTGGACCAAATACAACCACAATGGCTGCTGCACCATTACCTGTTTTAAATAATGTAAGTACTATAGAAAACTGGGCATTAACAAGAGCTGGTGCAGAAGACGCTAGGGTAACTTTATATTGGGAAGATGCTGACTTTAGTAAAATAGATGATTGCGCAGATTTAAGAATAGCGCATTACAATGGCGCATCGTGGGAAAACAACAATGACGCTGTTACTACTACTGGTTCTTGTGCAGGTTCAGGTTCAGGATCCATTACTACAGATGCTGTTGTAACAGATTTTAGTCCATTTGCTCCAGGTTCAGGTAGTGGTGGTAATAACCCCTTACCAATTGAATTGGTAAAATTTGATGCAACTATTGTGAACGATGCTGTTGAATTAACATGGCTTACCGCCTCTGAAACAAACAACGATTTCTTTACGGTTGAACGAAGTCTGGATGCCATACATTTTGAGGTAGTTGGTGTAGTCCCAGGTGCAGGTAATAGCAGTAGCAATTTAAGTTATTCACTAACCGATTTTAGCCCATATATTGGAAGTTCTTATTATCGATTAAAACAAACGGATTACGATGGAAAATACAAATACTCAGCATTGAAAACTGTTCATTTTGATCAAAGCCCTACGTTTGTTTATAATGTTTATCCTAATCCTAGTGCTGGCGATTTCTTCAACATTGAAGTTATGTCTCCTGAAGAACAAAGTGTGTTAGTTGTGGTATATGATTTACTGGGTCTTGAACTGTATTCTAAAGTAATAGTAACATCTCAAAATGAAAAATCCATATCCGTTATTGACCCTACTCAAAAACTAAGTCCGGGAATTTATTTAATTGTTGCATCCTCTAATAATGAAATCTATAAGAAAAAATTAATTGTGAAATAAAGGACTACTCAATCACGATTATTCATTCAATAAATCTGTCATTTATCGAATAAATATTACTTCTTATCGAATTAAGAAATAAACAAAAACTATCCTTCGTATTATTGATAAACGAATATTGAACAAATGCCTGTAAGCACCTATATAAAAATTATTGTAACTGTTCTCTTCGCTATGGTTTTTACCATTTATTTGGGAACCATAAAATCAGAAAAAACAGTTAATGCCGCTTCATCCCAAGTGCTTAACAAATAATCCATTTTACCTTCAGTTTAATGTTAACCCCATTCCATTGGAATGACCAGACACCTTGACAATTTATACGTCAGGCGGTTCATCATTTTTTATTCCAACAGCACATAACGTAACAAGATTCCTGTTCTGTTCCTAATCAGTACAGCAACTCAACATCTTTCTTTCAACTTCGTGTGCACAAAAAATTATAAAGGTGTTAGCATATAGCATCAATTATCACTTACTCATATTTCACACCTTTCATTAAATCACATACGGCAGTATTACTGATTTATTGTATTGTAAATTCAACATCCCACGTTATAAACGTGTTGGTAACAACATAAAACCTTTTAAAATATTCTTCGTACAACTCCAAAGCACAGGTCACTATTACTTTAATTAGATAAATTTAATTCGATTTAATTACATCCATGTTAAACAGAATTAATAATATGCCAAATTCAAAATTTACACCATTTGCCAGAGCACTCCTAGTTGTTAAACGGTGGTTAACCCTTATTATTGCATTGTGCCTATCCCCTTCTATATCCCTTGGGCAAACTACAGAAACCTTTGCTGGAATAGGAACAAATGTTTGGGTATGTCCTGCAGGTGTAACAACGGTAACCGTTCAGTTATGGGGTGGTGGTGGTGCAGGTGGTGGTGGTAATAACGGAGGCAACCCCGGTGGTGATGGAGGTGGAGGGGGTGAATTTGTCCAAAGTGTTATAGCGGTTGTTCCTGGTGTTTCATATACGGTTGAAGTTGGACGAGGAGGATTAGGAGGAGCTAATGCCAATGGAGAAAACGGATTCGATTCTTACTTTTCAACCTCGTTGGGCATAGTGGCTCAAGCCAATGGAGGCGGTGGTGGTGCTAGGGAAGCAGGCGGAACTGGAGCAGGCGGAACTGGTGGTATTGGAGATATAACAGCTGACGGTGGTACTGGTGGTACTGGTGTTAGTGCAGGTTCGGGCAAAGGTGGTGGCGGTGGCGGCGGCGCTGGATCTGATGGCGCATTTGGTGCAATAACAGGTGGTAATGGTGTTAACGGACCTGGAGCAGGTGGTGGCGCCGGAGGAGGTGATGGAGGAAATGGCGGGAAAGGTACTAACAGTAATGGCAATAACGGTAGCACCTTAGGCGGCGGTGGTGGTGGTGGTGGTGATGACAACGGAGAAAGTGGAGGAAATGGGGCTGATGGACAAGGTGTATTAGTTTATATTTCATCATATACATTAGATTCGAACAACCCGGCTTCAACTGTTAGCGTTTTATGCCCGAGCAGCACAAATGATATTATATATACGCTGTCTCTTATACACATCTCCGAGCCCACG
>CAXHCC010000172.1:0-5734 GCA_964014945.1 uncultured bacterium
AGCGTCAGATGTGTATAAGAGACAGCTAATTGGGATATAGTAGGCATCTTTTATATTGTATTATTTAATCGTTTTTTACTTAAATTTTATTAACCCTCGCATTTTTAGGGACGGCAAAGGTAGTAATTTATCTTATAAAACAAGTCCCAACACCTAAGTTTTTTCGTTCATCAAACAATACCTCAGCAACCCCTACGTGTAATTACGTAGTTTATTCTATCTAACCTACAATTTTTGCAAGCAACATACATATTGCCCACAACTATTAAAATATGCCACTTAACTTATTAACAATTGATTTTTCAGCCTATCAAAAAGGTAAATTTGCATCTCAGTTTTAGTCCGAGTAACATACTATCATGAACAATAACTATTTAGATGAGCTAAATCCAGTACAACGAGAAGCTGTACAATGCATAGAAGGCCCTGTAATGATCGTTGCAGGTGCTGGATCTGGCAAAACCAGAGTATTGACCTATCGCATTGCACATTTGATGAAAAATGGCGTTGATCCTTTTAACATATTAGCCCTAACGTTTACCAACAAAGCCGCTCGTGAAATGAAAGAGCGAATTGCTACAATTGTAGGGGAAGGTGAAGCAAGGAATTTATGGATGGGCACATTTCACTCGGTATTTGCACGCATATTAAGAGTAGAAGCAGAAAAGCTCGGCTACCCAAGCAACTTCACCATTTATGACACAGATGATTCCAAAAGCCTAATAAAGACAATTTTAAAAGAGCAAGGCTTGGATGACAAAATTTACAAGTCAAACAGCGTGTTAGCTAGGATTTCTGCCGCTAAAAACAACCTTATTTCTGCACAAGCATACATACAAAATGCCAAAGTAGAAGAAGAGGACAGGATGGCGGCCAAACCCAAAATGGGTCTAATATATCAGATATATGCCAACCGGTGTTTTAAAGCGGGCGCTATGGATTTTGATGATTTATTGTTCAACACCAACATTTTACTTCGAGACCATTTAGATGTGCTCTATAAGTATCAACAAAAGTTCAAATACATTTTGGTGGATGAGTATCAGGATACCAATTACTCTCAATATGTAATTGTAAAACAATTAGCTGCGGCATTCAGAAACATTTGTGTGGTGGGCGATGATGCACAAAGCATATACTCTTTTAGAGGAGCCAATATCCAAAACATATTAAATTTTGAAAAAGATTATCCAGAGCTGAATACCTACAAACTCGAACAAAATTACCGCTCTTCCAAAAACATAGTAGGAGCTGCAAACACAATTATAAAACAAAACAAAGAGCAATTAAAAAAGAACGTATTCACGGATAACGAAGACGGAGACCTGATAAAAGTGGTTAAATCAGCATCCGATAATGCAGAAGGCAACTTTGTGGCTAGCTCCATTTTTGAAACAAAAATGAACAAGCAGGCGGCCAATTTAGATTTCGCTATCCTTTATAGAACCAATGCCCAATCAAGAGCAATGGAGGAAGCCTTACGAAAACAAAATATACCCTACCGGATATTTGGAGGGCTGTCGTTTTATCAACGCAAAGAAATTAAGGATTTACTCAGCTATTTTCAGCTAGTGATTAACAACGACAATGAAATTGCACTAAAACGAATTATCAACTATCCAGCCCGCGGAATTGGCACCACCACCATAGAAAAGCTTTCTGTTGCTGCTACCGATCATAACATAAGTTTGTGGAAAGTGATTGAGAATATTCATGAGTTTAATATTGGATTAAACAAAGGAGCCATCGGGAAACTAGTTGATTTTGCAACCAAAATAAGGAGTTTTACGGGCATGTTAAGTACAACAAATGCCTATGATTTAGGGCAACACATTGCTGAGAATTCTGGCATATTAAGAGAATTGTATGCCGACAAATCACCCGAAGGAGTGGGACGTTATGAAAACATACAAGAGTTACTCAACGGCTTAAAAGAGTTTACGGAAAATGAATTAGAGAAGGACAATGACAAAAATGAAGAGGAGTTAGAACAAATTCAAAATCAAATACCCTTATTAAGCACCTTTATGGAGGATATTGCTTTATTAACCGACGCTGATAAGAAAGTGGAAAGTGAGGAGGATAAAGATAAGGTTACCTTAATGACGATACATTCTGCAAAAGGTTTAGAGTTTCCGTATGTATATGTGGTTGGTTTGGAAGAAAACCTCTTCCCTTCTCAAATGGCTTTACTTGATAGAGTGGATTTAGAGGAGGAACGTAGGCTTTTTTATGTTGCTGTAACAAGGGCAGAAAAACAAGTAACATTATCTTATGCTAAAACTAGGTACAAATGGGGTAATTTAATTTATTGTGAACCAAGTAGGTTTATCGAAGAAATAGACCCACAATATTTAGACACCTCCGCTGCCCAAGAAACATTGCTATTTGAAGAAGAAGCAACGAACACTAAACAAGCAGCGTGGAAAAACAAACAAAGCAAACCTACTAAGAAAACTTTTACCCAACGACCGGTCATGGGTAGCAACATGGTTGACGTAAAAAAAGCACAGAAAAACACATCTGACTTTGATACCGAAACACTAAGAAATTTGCAAGTTGGGAATAAGGTTAATCATGGCAGGTTTGGTATAGGAAAAGTGATAAAACTGGAAGGCGCTTTCCCAAATAATAAGGCAACTGTATTATTTGATACTGTTGGTCAAAAGCAGCTCCTAATCAAGTTCGCTAAACTAGAAATTATTGGATAAAAAAAGAGGCTCTTGAAAACCAAGAACCTCTTTCTATGCATTTATTCTGTTTAACTATTGTAGTTTAAACAAGCCTTTACTATCTGTTTTGTCCAAAACCACTTTTCTTGGAACACCACCAACTACAACTTTGTATTCTTGAGTTCCATCGGCTTTACCGTTAAGCACTTTAAACGTAGCTCCTTCTGGTAATGAATCAAACTTAAAACTACCATCCTTTCGCATAGAAGTTTCTTTAATAACATTACCCGTAGAATCTATTAACTGTAGCGTTGTTGTTGCACAACCATCGTTATCAGCAGTTCCTGGTTCGTCAGGACATTTATCATCGCTATCCTTAATTCCGTCACCGTCTCTGTCTGGACAACCTTTTAGCGCCTCAGTACCTTGCTCTTCAGGGCAATCATCGGATTTGTCTGGAATACCATCTCCATCTGAATCTGGGCAACCTTTAAACTCTGGCAATCCAAATTCTTTAGGACAAGCATCATCTTTATCTGCAACTTTATCTCCATCCATATCTGGGCAACCTTTCATTTCAACAGAACCTGAATCGTTCGGACACTGATCCTCTGCATCCATTATTTTATCATTGTCCTTATCAGTTGGTTCTTTCTTATCATCAGATTTGCTCTTATCTGATTTATCTTTCTTACCACCGTCTTTCATGCTTGCACCAGCTTTATCCTTCTTAGCTGCTCTACCCATAACCAAATTCATACCCATATGTAAATGAATATTTTTAACGTTCTGAGGAGCAATTGCCAATATATTATCGGTAACCATATACAATTGCATCGGCCCTAAACTCAACCCAACTCCTAAACCAATATTAGCATAACTTCTGTTAAAAGCTGAATAGGAAACCGCATAATTCAACCATTTCCCAACTTTGTGGTTAAACGAAAGTGCTAATGCCGGCTTTATTGATTTATCATATATCTGAGAGTAAAAAACAGCACCACCCGTCATGCCCTCTTTAATCTCATAGGTACCTCCCAAGTATACTTGACTAGCCAAAGCTGTTTTGTACGTTTTAGTTACTTCTTCCACGTCAAACACATCACCTAAGGTATCCAAAAGATCTTGGGTAGGATTCGCAGCAGTATCTAACAATTCTTGCAATTCCAAACCATCATAAGAGAAAACGGCGTTTGGGTTTTTACTTTGAAAAGTAGTTGCATCGTTTTTCCATGAAATCATTCCAAGGTCAATAACACTAGCATTTACTGTAATCTTATCATCTATCTTGTACGATCCACCTAAATCAACACCAAAACCATTATTTTTTCTTCCAGCAACATAATTATCGGTAGACGCGTTATTCAAACCGGATGAATTAATTTCAATATTACCTTTTAATAACAAACTAAAATCCGTTGCGTCCGTGGTAATACTAACATCCGTAGTTTTCGTGTGAATATTTTCTAAACCGTATAGGTACTTAAACTTACCACCAACGGTTAGCTTCTCATCAATTTCTCTTGAATATCCAAAGCCAAATTCACGATAGTGGCTAGCATCCAATCCAACGTTAAACTTCTTCTCCTCTCCTAAGTTAACCGCATTACCCTCTATTAAGAATGACATAAAGTCTTTCGGGTAATTAAATCGAACGTTTACTTTTTCAGTTAAGTTAAAAGTGAAGTAATTTTTTTGAACCTTAAAACCAAATGAAACAAGATCTGGTTGATAAGCAAGCGTTAAGTAGTTGTTTTCTTTCAGTTTGCTAAGTACATTAGGAAAGTCAAGAGCATCAGAATTTTCAGCACGCAAATCGCTCCAAACAAATCCACTATTCCCAACATTTATATATTGCGACCCTAATCCTGGAAGCGTTAAACCACTAATAAACAAATTAGCATCAGGCGTATGCGCTGGATTGGTATACATACGTTGCGGAATGGATTCCATGTTATAAAGTGTTAAATTCTGTTGCGCCTGAATATTAACAGATGCAATGGTTAACACCATTCCTAAAACTATTTTTGAAAACGTATTGCTTTTCATCTTCTATATATTGATTCTTTTATTCTTAATTTATTATACCCCTTCCTTAAACACTAATTATCTAAGTCATAAGCTTTCATCTTAAGTTGAAGCCCCATCTTAAGATCTAACTCATAGTCACTGTACAATCTTACATTATCCGCCCCACCATTAACCGTATTTATGGTCACCTGAACCAATAAATGCTTTGCTTTACCAAGGTTGGTTAATTGGCTGTTGTTAATGACAACATCCTTAGTAAATACATTAGGTGTTGTTACTTTACCAGTTGATCCATCAACCGCAGCAGCCTTTAACAACTCCGTGGTTGACATTAAAGAATCTAGCTTATTAAAATTAGCATCTACAAAGTACAATTGAAAATTAGCATCTAACGGGAAGCCATTGGAATTGTAAATCCTAATCATGCCAGATTCAGCACGTTCTGACAAATCTTCTCCCAAATCTAAATCAGAAATAGTATCTAATACTACATAATTCTTTGCGGTTCCATAAAGCGGAAACTCTACCTCCATATCAATACTTATTTTACTAGTATCTAACACAAATGAAGATTGTCCGGTAGCAGCTGAAACAGATTTCGCATCAACCGTGTAAATAATAATTTTAGGAACAGTAGAAAATATGTTTACCAAATTACTATTGTCTTTGTCTAACACCGTATCAGCTGTAATCGACTGCCCAATTTGACCCATAGTAGGTGATTTTATAGGCAATGGAAATGGCAAGGTGTTCGGAATTGAAGTACTTGTAGGTGGTGTAGCATCAGGATTCTCAGCTTGCAATTTCGTAATTTTCACATCCAACGGCATACCAAATGAGTTTTTGGTAATTAACTTAACCGTTGGCTCCGCAATGGTAAATTGACCAGAACCTTCTGAATTTTTAAACATAGACAACTCCGTTGTATCTGTTCCAGCGTTCAACGTTTGGTTACCTATATCACCATAAAGAATAGAGAACCCAAGACCTGTCTCTTATACACATCTCCGAGCCCACGAGACCCGGAATAA
>CAXHCC010000173.1:0-5726 GCA_964014945.1 uncultured bacterium
TCATTATACCATATTGGATAAAGAGGGAAAAAGCATGGCCGCAGGAACACTTTCTTCAGAATTGTCTGCGAAAACTGATAAGCCAAAGGATATTAGCAACGAAGCTTTTGCCCCATTGGTACAAACATTAACCAATGTGTTTGTGAAAGCCGTTCGTGAGAAAAATTTGGCTGGCGGTGAACGAAGGTAATTAAAGCGCTAAACAGGATCTACATCCAATTGTATTCTAATTCCTTTAAATTCTTTCTGTGATTTAAGTGAGCTAATCAACTTTAGTATGATGTCTTTGGCATTTGCACTGGAGGCGTCCCGTTCAATTTTAAGGAGCACATGCTTAATGTATTTGTTTTTAACTCTTGATACCAAAGGAAATTCAGGGCCTAAAACACGATGTTGAAAATGCACTTTTAGACGTTCTGCTAATTGTTTTGCCGCGTAGTCTACCATATTTACATCCTTATCAATCACACGTAACTCAATTAAACGATAATAAGGAGGATACTTAAATTCTTTGCGATCGCTCAACTGGGCGTTGTACATGGATAAATAATTATTATCTACAACATCCTGAATTATTTCGTGATCTGGACTTTGTGTTTGAATAATTACCTTTCCTCTTTGTTTTCTTCTTCCCGCTCTTCCTGCTACTTGGGCCATGAGTTGAAAGCTACGTTCAAAAGATCTAAAGTCGGGGAAATTGAGCATACCATCTGCGTTCAGAATACCTACCAATGTAACATTGCTAAAGTCTAAACCTTTTGTAACCATTTGAGTTCCTACCAAAATATCGATGCTACCATTTTCAAAATCTTGAAGAATGTGCTGATGTGCAAACTTGCTTCTTGTTGTGTCTAAGTCCATACGGGCAATATTTGCATGTTCGAAGAAAACAGATAACTCCTCTTCAATTTTTTCTGTGCCAAAACCTTGCATATTTATTTGCGTATTACCACATGCGCTGCAGCTGGTAGGAGGGGGAGTGGTGTAACCGCAATAATGGCACCTGCAAATATTTCCGGTTTTATGATAGGTTAAGCTTACATCACAATTTTTGCATTGTGGGGTCCAAGCGCAAATGGTACATTCAAGTCGTGGTGCAAAACCTCTTCTATTTTGAAATAGAATTACTTGTTGCTTATTCTTCAAAGCAGCTTCAATATGCTCTAATAATTGCGGCGTAAAGTGCGACTTCATTTGCTTTTTCTGCTTGGCCTCTTTTACATCTGCAATTATAATATCCGGCATTTGTATACCTCCAAAACGTTCTTGAATTTGCGTAAAGCCGTACTTGCCTTCTTGTGCATTATAATAACTCTCAATGCTTGGTGTTGCTGATCCTAATAATACTTTTGCGCCATGAATTCTGCCGAGGTATATGGCTGTATCTCTAGCATTGTATCGTGGAGCAGGGTCGTATTGTTTGTAGGAGGAGTCATGTTCTTCATCCACAATAATTAGCCCTAAATTGTTGAAGGGTAAAAACAAAGAAGAGCGAGCACCAATTATTAATTGGTAATCGTCAACTTTTCGTTTGCTATTTTCTAATTTGTTATAGCTAGTGGATAAAACATTATTCCATACTTCAACTCGTTCATTGCTGCTAAACTTACTGTGATAAACGCCAACCTTATTACCAAATACTGCGCGTAAGCGATTGATTATTTGTGTGGTAAGGGCTATTTCTGGAACAAGGTAAAGTGCTTGCTTGTTTTGTTTGATTGCATCAGAAATTAGTTTTATGTATATCTCTGTTTTTCCAGATGATGTTACACCATGTATTAAGGATACATTCTTTTCGTCAGTATAAAATTGTTGCTTAATCTCGCTAATAACGCCTTGTTGTGTTGAGTTTAATTCAAATTGCCTTTCAGAATAGTTAGCATTGTCAAGTCTTCCCACTTCGTGCTGACTTGTAACAAATACCTCTTTTTTAATTAAGGCTTTTAGTGGCGCTTCGTAATTTTCAATGTGCTTTGCAATTTGGAGTTTGCTAATTTCTGGGAATTTCTCGTTGCCATCAGCAAGTTTCATATAAGCCATTAGCACTTCTAGTTGTTTTGGAGCTCGTTTTTCTAAATTGTCGAATAGCGTTTTCAGCGCTTCTTCCTCCTTCATATGATCACTCAATTGTACAAAGGTTTCAACTTTAGGTTTAAATCTCTGTTTTACTTCTTCCATAATCAGTACAACCCCTTTTTCAATTAATGCCTTTATAATAGGGTAAACCGTTTTTTGCTCCACGATTTCGGATGTATCCTTTATGGTTAAAGTGTTTTGTAATTCAAGGGCTTCAATGAGTAGGTGTTCTTTTTCTGAATAGTTGGATAAATCGCTAGTTACATTAAATGCAGGGTTTAACACAATTTTTGTTTCACTTGCTAACCGTAAAGCTTCAGGTAAAGCAGCAGACATAACTTCGCCAATATGACATATGTAGTAATCACTTATCCACCTCCATAATTGTAATTGCTTTTCATTTACAACAGGTTTTTTATCCAGTATTGAGTTGATATACTTAGCTTGATAGTTACTGGGTGGTGTTTCGTGAACAGCGTGAATAATGGCGGCATATAGCTTAGTTCTACCTAATTGAACAATTACTCGCTTACCAACTAAAACTTCTTCATTAAGTTCATGTGGCACTCTGTAGGTATACAGTTTAGGGACTGCTAAGGGAAGTACTACATCTACAAAATATGTTAGTCGGCTACTCATTGCAAACAAAGATACTACAAGGCTTTAGGAATAGGTGGGTAGTAGGGAAATAATATTTCCTTACCATTGTTTACGTTCTCCTAATAAGGCCTCAATATCACTTAGCAGGTTATCAACTTCGGCTTTTTGGGTAATATTATATATACCTCTAATGTGCCTGTTTTTATCAACCAATGTGAGGGTTGGAGGATGAATATATGCTGTAGATCCCTCTTTTGATTCGTGAATATCCGTAAGGAAACTGTTTTTTGCCAACTGGTGTATTTTCTGTTTGTTGCCTGTTAACAACATCCATTGTTTACCCTGTATTTTATTCTGCTTTGCATATTTTCCAAGGAAATCAGAAGAGTCTTCCTCAGGGTCAATTGAAAAAGAGATAATTCTAACATCATCATTATTGCTGTATTTAGCAGCAATTTTTGATAACGTTTCTGTCATCAAAGGGCAAATTCCGTCACAGGAGGAGAAAAAGAAATTAGCAAGTACAATATTGTCCTTAAAATTATCAGCACTTACAGGATTGTCAAATTGATTTACAAAAGTGAAATCACCTATTCTATGGAATACAGTGTCTGGAGAGTTGGTGTGTTGGTTTTTTATTTGTACTGGTCCGTAATACGGTAAGTTGCTTTTTGTGCTAGCTTTTTTTGAAAACAATAATATCGAACCAGAAATTATAATTATTGCGCCGAGTAATAACCAACGTACTCGTGAGGCAATCATTTTTTCTTAGCCTCTTCAGCTGCCTTTTTCTTTAAAATGCCAATTACGTGTGGGGTTTGCTCCACATCAACCTTTTTGGCCACAATCTTCTTGTTTTTATCAAGTATAAAAACCATTGGCGTACTATTTATATGGTAACGCTGTTTAGCCACAGCTCTATAATATTCGTCTGTTTCGTGTACATTAATCCATGATAATTCGTTTTCAGAAATAAAATTCCTCCATTCATCAAATTTATCTTCTGTTTCCATGGCATAAACCTCAACACCCATGCCTTTTAAGGTATCGTTATACAATTTACCCAGCTTTGGAATTGCTTTTTTACAATGCCCACAATCATGATCCCAAAAAACTAATATTGTGTATTCTGCTTTTACATCGTACAAGGAAATATACCTTCCTGAAGTATCTTTTAGATTAAGGGAAGGAGCGTTTTTTCCAATAAGCGTAGGTTTTAATCCGTCTGATTTTTTTGTGATTTTGGCCATAGTGGTAGAATCAACCCAAGTTGTAAGCCCCGTTTTGTAATAGTTGTCAACTAAATGAACAAAAACAGCATCCATGCCCATAAACTTTGAGGTTTCGTATTTAAGGGTTAAATACCAAACCATGTATTTAAATACCTCATCATTTGGCTTCGCCAAATTAATTAGCACATCACAACTTGCTGAAATAGAATCTGGGTCAGGAACAGTCATTTTTTCTAAGTACCGCTCTATTTTATTATTAAAAAACGGTGTTCTTAACATCCTGTCATCTGAAACATTAATATTATCAAAGAAGTGGGCTTTAAAATATCTGTACGGGAACGAAGCAGCTTCAGTACTGTCTAAAGATTCAGGTACGGGAGGAATAGTAGGCTCTATTGTAGCTTTTATAAACAGGGCAATAAAGGAGTTTTCGTTATCATCCATTATTTTTTGCTGGTAACTTTCAACCTCCTCTTTTATTCTGGTCATTTGCTCTCTGAGTATTTTTACAGAATCTTCATTGTCCTTAACGAGTTTATAAGTTTCCGAAATTGGTTTTTGTTCGTTTTGTTTACGCATAATGAATCGCTGATACTCAAAAAACAATTCATTTTCCTTGGAACCCTTTACTTGCATGTTTTTAACAAAATTAGTGGTGTCGGACACTATGCTCATATGTTGTGGTTCATCTACAATAAAATCGAAATAAGATTTGTTTGGTAGAACAAATAGGTAAACACCTTGCGGCAATTTTTCTTCTCCTTTAAATACTACCTGTCCTTTCGAATTAACTTTTGCTGAATCCTTTATGTATTGCTTGTTGCCGTAGTAATAAGCTAATTGGCATGTTTCATTCTCTTTTAATGTGTTAATGGTAACTTTAATCTCATGCCCATCGTTTCCACCAGCAAATGAAAGTGTTGAAATAATTGCAAATATTATGGTTAGCGTAAATTTAACAGTGTGGTTCATAATAATTTTCATCAATGAGGGTTAACCAATAATTTTATTTACATGCTAAATTATACATGTTGTAGTGTTATTTACAAATTTTAAGCCAGAATTATGCATCCTCAAATTCTGAAATGAAATGAAATTGAATATCTGGGTTCTTTTCTTGAGCCATTTGAAGTGCCCAGGCAGATTCTGCCAAAAATACAGGTCTTCCTTCTTTGTCGTTTGACATATGGTGAGCCTTTTCAAATATAAAATCGCTTAAGGCTTTTGAATTACTGCTGCTAATCCAACAAGCTTTATGTAATGAAATATGCTCAAAATTACATGAGGCGCCATACTCACTTTTTAAGCGATGTTGTATAACTTCAAATTGCAAAGCTCCCACAGTACCTAACACTTTTCTATTGTCGGTTTTTTTTGTAAATAATTGAGCAACACCTTCGTCGGTTAACTGTTCAAGACCTTTCGCCAACTGCTTGGTTTTCATAGGGTCGCTGTTAACAACGTACTTAAATAATTCGGGTGAAAATTGTGGAATCCCTTTAAAGTTTATTTTCTCACCTTCTGATAAACTATCACCTATCTTAAAAATGCCTGAGTCATATAAACCCACAATATCACCCGGGTAGGCCTCATCAACAATATTCTTTTCCTGAGCCATAAACGCCGTTGGATTGGAAAATTTCAATGACCTGTTTTCACGTGTATGAAAGTAGTTTTTGTTGCGTTGAAACTTACCTGAACAAATTCTTAAAAAAGCAATTCTATCTCTGTGTTTAGGATCGAGGTTTGCATGTATTTTAAAGATAAATCCGGTAAACTTCCCATCGCTTGGTGCAATTTCTCTTATATCCTGTCTCT
>CAXHCC010000174.1:0-5626 GCA_964014945.1 uncultured bacterium
CGGTGAGGTACTTCATAATATTAGTGAAGAGCGCTTTACCAAAAAAAAAGGTCAAGGAGGCTTTCCAGTAAAGGCGGTTGAGTATATTTTAAGAACTTCAAACTTATCATCGTCCGAATTGGACTATATAGGATTAGTTGGCCATGTTAAACCTTTAACTTCAATTCTGCAATACGAAGAAGGAAGGCAATCAATTTTTCCAAGGCTTGTTAAGCACATTCCTGTAAACCCCAGATTGTTGATTAAACAATATGTGAACAATGCGCAGAAAAAAAGGTTAAAAGATGCATCCTTATTAAAAAACATAAATAAGCTTGGATTACCAATTGATAAAGTAAAAGTGGTAGAGCATCATCAAACCCATGCAGCAGCAGCGTATTATACGTCCAAGTTCTATCAAAATAGTACAAAAACCTTAGTGTTTACTTTGGATGGTTCAGGTGATGGCTTGGCTGGTACGGTGTCCGTTGTTGATGATAAAGGACATTGGGAGCGACTTAAAGAAATATCAACGTTTGATTCTTTAGGAGTTGTTTATGGAAGAGCAACTCAACTATTAGCAATGAAACCGTGGGAGCATGAATATAAACTTATGGGTATGGCGCCATACGCTAATGAAGAATATGCTCAACGTGCGTATAAAATATTTTCAAGGTATTTAACATTAAGTGAGGATGGTTTGAGTTTTAAAAATCCTACAAATTTATGGGGGAACTCTTTATTAGAAAAAATGCGTGTGGATTTTAAAAATGTTCGATTTGATGCCATTTCAGCGGGTGTTCAAATGCTTCATGAAAAACTCGTGGTTCCTTTTATTGAAAATTGGGTAAAGAAAACAGGTATTGCAAATATTGCTGTTGCAGGAGGATGTTTTATGAATATTAAGGTGAACATGTTGTTACATTACAGTGATTTAATTTCAGATATTCACATTATGCCTTCAGGTGGTGATGAAAGTAGCGCTTTAGGTGCTGCCTTAGAATTACACAATGATGATTTAACAGCAAATAAAAATGAGTTATTGCAACATGTTTATTGGGGACCTGCAAATGAAGAAAATGACATACTCAAATCGCTAGGCAAACATTCAGATAAAGTAGAATATGAAAAATTGGATAATATTGAGTTGAAGTCGGCGCAACTATTATCTGAACATAAAATAATAGCAAGGGTTTCTGGAAGAATGGAGTGGGGGGCACGATCACTAGGTAATAGATCTATATTAGCTAACCCCAGTAGAGTGGAAAATCTTCGTGACTTGAATATTGCAATTAAGATGCGAGACTTTTGGATGCCGTTTGCACCTTCTATATTGTGGGAAAGTAGAAAGGATTATGCAGTTTATCCTAAAGAAAACGATTCATATCTAATGACTATGGGTTTTGAAAGTACACCTTTAGCTAAGGAACATTTAAAAGCTTCTTTGCATCCCTACGATCAAACCATGCGACCTCAATTTGTTAAAAAGGATTATAACCCAAAATATCATACACTAATAGAGGAGTTTAAAAAATTAACTGGAATTGGAGGGGTGTTGAACACGAGTTTTAATCTTCATGGAATGCCTATTGTAAATGATTCAGAAGATGCAATATACACGTTGTTAAACTCGGAGCTTGATTACATTACAATAAACGACTATCTGGTTTGGAGAAAGTGAAATCGTAACAACTTTTTTTGATAAATAATTTAAGATGCTAGTTCAACTATATGATAATTTTGTATTGCAAGATTTGTTTTAAGCAGGGTGTTTCAATGATTAGATAAGGGTTGTTTATGAGTTTACAACAGAAGTTATGGGGAAGTATACCTGTTGGTGAAAAATCCAAAGGGGGCAAAATTTTTGCGGCATATGGTAAAAGAATTATCCATGGCATTGCAAGAAATTGGGTCTTATTACCTGCTTGGAGATCTTCCTTGAACAGATTGAGAGGTGTGGTCATTGGTAAAAACGTTTTTATGGGTATAAATGTGTTTATTGATGATGCAGATCCCTCATTAGTGGAAATTGAAGATGATGTTACTATTATTGCTCAGTCAACCATTTTAGGACATGCGTACTATCCCAATCATTTCAAAAATGTGCTAGCAAATTCTTCTAAAAAAGAAGGAACAGTTATTAAGAAAGGTGCCTATATTGGAATGCGATCTTTAATATTGCCTGGTGTTACTATTGGAGAGTATGCTATAATTGGTGCAGGTTCCGTTGTAAATAAGGATATTCCTCCATATTCTATCGCCGTTGGTGTTCCCGCAAAAGTGATCAAACAGTACGACAAAAAATTGATATCTTGTGAAAGTTAATTTTATATAACTAGTGTAGGGTGTGAAAGATCATTTATCCAAAAAAGATATTCCGTTAGGTTTACCAGATATTCGAAATGACGACATAGAGCGCGTTGTTAAAGTTTTGCAGTCAGGTAATCTAGTGCAAGGGTCAGAAGTGGCTGAATTAGAAGGGGATCTATCTCACTTCTGTAGTTCTGATTATGCTAGTGTTGTATCTAGTGGAACTGCTAGTTTGCATTTGGCACTAGTTGCTTTAGGTATTGGGCAAGGAGATGAAGTTATTGTTCCAGCGTTTTCGTTTATAGCAACTGCTAATGTGGTTGAGTTGGTTGGGGCAAGTTGTGTATTTGTTGATATTGATTTACGAACTTTTAATATTGACGAATCGCTATTACCAAATAAAATAACGAGTAAAACTAAAGCTATAATTCCTGTTCATGAGTTTGGTTTATGTGCAAATATGGACGCAATTATGGAAATTGCAAACAAATATAACCTTAAGGTAATTGAGGATGCCGCTTGTGCGCTTGGTTCATATTATAATAATAAGCATGCCGGTACATTTGGCGACTTTGGTTCATTTTCATTTCATCCAAGAAAATCTGTTACATCAGGAGAAGGTGGTTGTTTAATAACAAACGATCCATTTTTGAATGAGCAAGTTAAAGTGCTACGAAACCATGGAATTGCAACTGATAAAATTCCAATGGATTTTACTATGGCTGGCTTTAATTATCGGTTAACAGATATACAGGCTGCACTTTTATTTGCACAACTTGAAAGATTGCAAGATGCGCTGAAACATAAAGAAAAACTAGCATTTATTTACTTAAATGAAATTGACCAGGATGCTGTAGCATTGCCATGGCAACCGCCAAATACCAAGCACGCTTGGCAAACGTTTCACGTATTATTGCCTTCTAATGAGGATAGAGAACAATTAAAGTCTTATTTAAAGAGCAAAGGGGTAATGACTAATTATGGAGCGCAGTGTATTCCGTCAATGAGCTATTATGATAAGAAGTATAACTTGAATGCAGAATTATCATTTCCTAATGCATATAAAGCATACCATTGTGGTTTGGCTATTCCTATTTATACTAAATTGCAAGAGCAACAAGTAAAATACATATCAGATACAATTAATAATTATTTCAAATAAATATGTTAACAAATAAAACTATTTTAATTACTGGAGGTGCTGGGTTTATAGCTAACTCTCTGATTTCCATTTATATCGAAGAGAATAAAATTATTGTTTACGATAATTTTCACAGAGATACGCTTTCCCAGAGTAAATTCTCTAACCATGAAAACTTATCAATTGTAAAAGGTGATGTTTTGGATTTGGAATTATTAACTAAATCTATGAAAGGTGTTGATATAGTTGTACATGCAGCTGGGATTGCAGGAATAGACACAGTACTTATTGATCCAGTGCGCACGATGCAGGTAAATATGATTGGTACTGCTAATGCTTTAGAGGCCGCTAAGGTTAATGGAATTCAGGATAGGTTTATTGACTTTTCAACTTCAGAAGTTTTTGGTTCTATGGCATTCCGTTCTTCTGAAGGAGATAATACTGTAGCCGGTTCAGCAGGTGAAGCGCGTTGGACCTATGCTGTATCGAAATTGGCAGGTGAACACCTTGCTCATGCCTATCATAGACAGCATCAGTTACCTATAGTGACTGTTCGTCCGTTTAACGTTTATGGTCCAGGTCAGACTGGTGAAGGTGCGATTCAAATTTTCATCAAAAGGGCGTTGAATAATGAAACAATCAAAATTGATGGTGACGGCAATCAAATTAGAGCATGGTGCTTTATAGATGATTTTATCGATTGTTTGGTTAGATGTGTTGAAGATCCTAAGGCAATCGGGAATAGTTATAATATTGGTAATTCAAGGGCTGTAATAACTGTTTTAGGTTTGGCACAAACTGTATGTAGAGTGTTAGGTTCAAGTTCTAAAATTATACATGAACCTGCTTTGTCTGCTGATATAGCAATACGAATACCTAGTGTTGATAAAGCTTTTGACGAAATAGGATTTAAAGCTAAGGTAGATCTTGAGGAAGGAATTTTAAGAACTGCTGAATGGATGAAAGAACAAATGTAAGTGGATGAATAGAAAGAATGTTTTAGATAACGATCGGCTTAAATCGCATTATGAAGAATTGAATTTAATTCATCAAGAATTCAGTAAAGCGTTTAAGAAGCAGTTTGATAGATCTATACCATTAAACGAAGAGTTGTTGGACAGGTGGGAAAGAGCGAAGCAATTGGAGTTTGGTGAAAATACTTCTATTTACGATTCAGCATTTGTATTTGGAAATCCTTCTGTTGGAAAAGATGTTTGGATTGGTCCGTACACCATAATTGATTCAACTGGAGGGCTCACCATAGGAGATAATGTAACTGTTTCAGTTGGTGTTCAAATTTACACGCATGACAATGTTAAAAAAACATTATTAGGCAATGATGCTCCAATTGAATACGATAAAGTATCAATAGGAAGAAATACCTACATCGGACCAAACGCAGTAATTAGCAGAGGAGTAACTATTGGTGCATTTTGTATTATTGCCACCAATTCTTTTGTTAACCGTTCATTCCCTGATAACGCAATTATTGCTGGCAGTCCAGCAAAACAAATAGGCGAAACTGTAATTGAGAATGATAATGTTGAATTAAAATACTTCAAAACCACATGATAGTAGTTGTTGATTATGGATTAGGTAATTTGCAATCTATTAAAAATATGTTCAAAAGAATAGATGTTGATGATGTGGTTATATCCTCGGATAAAAACGTAATCGAAAAAGCTTCCAAACTTATCTTGCCTGGTGTAGGAGCATTTGATGTTGGAATGAAACATCTTGAAGAATACGGTTTAAAGAATGTGTTAAATAGAAAAGCTTTGGTTGAGAAGGTTCCTGTTTTAGGTATTTGCTTAGGTATGCAACTAATGACAAGGGAAAGTGAGGAGGGGAAAGAGAAAGGGTTAGGTTGGTTTGATGCTAAAACTGTAAAGTTTAATTTGAATGACACCAAGCTTAAGATTCCGCATATGGGTTGGAACTACATAAGAGAAGCGAATAATAGCGAGCTAAAGCTTGACCCTAAAAAAAAGTATAGATTTTATTTTGTTCATTCTTACCGCGTAAAGTGTGCCAATTCTGCTGATGTATTATACACTACTAATTATGGTTATGAGTTTCATTCTGCCATTAAAAAGGACAACCTTATTGGAGTGCAGTTTCATCCTGAGAAAAGTTTACATTTTGGTATGGATCTGTCTCTTATACACATCTCCGAGCCCACGAGACCCGGAATAA
>CAXHCC010000175.1:0-5599 GCA_964014945.1 uncultured bacterium
AGATTATTCCGGGTCTCGTGGGCTCGGAGATGTGTATAAGAGACAGCATATAAAAGGAGCGGTAGCCGTTTAATTCACTTTTGGCATAACTTTTGAAACATTGTTCATATCTAAGTTAAAAAAAACAGTAATCGATCATTAAAAGCCAAAAAAATTCTTAATTTTGGGGAGTATTTGACCGATTCGTAACAAAATATGAGCTATTTATTATGAAAAAAAATATTTTAACAGGGTTATTAGTAATGTTTGGGTTTGGATTAGCAATTGCCCAAACCGAAGAGCCTGCACATAACGGTCCGCGAAAGGTAGTAAATTTAAGAGATGAGCTAAATAGAAGACAGGGAGTTTGGAGTTACTACAATATGCAAGGAGACTTACTACACACGATTGAGTATGTCAATGATAGACGGGAAGGTTTAACAACAATATATTACCCTGGTGGTGGATATGAACCTGAAAAAGTAAAAGAAGAAACTAACTATTTTAATGGAAAGAAAGATGGTACTTCTGTAAAGATGTATTTATCGGGTCAAGCCTCAATAGAAGGTAATTACAATATGGGTAAAAAGGATGGACAATGGACTTTCTACTTTGAGGATGGGCAAGTAAAAGCAGAAGGAAAGTATGTTAACGGTTTAAAAGATGGTGTTTGGAAATGGTACGACAGAAAAGGAAATGTCACAAAAACAGCAACCTACAGCAAGGGTATAGATTCTAGTATACCAGTTGTTAAGGATACTGCCAAAAAAGGTAAGGCGAAACCTAAGGGGAAAGCGAAACCAAGACCAACTGGTGCGAAGGCAGCTCCTGCTCCGGTAAAAAAATAGTTCACCTATTTTCTGATAGGGAGGCTTTTAATAAATTCATAAATTTTGAAAATTAGTTTAATTGCGGCTATTGCGCAAAACAATGCCATTGGAAAAAACAATGACTTGTTATGGCATTTACCGGCTGATATGCAGCATTTCAAAAGAACTACGGAGGGTTGTACAGTTATTACCGGAAGGAAGAATTATGAGTCTATCCCAGAACGATTCCGCCCGTTACCCAATCGTATCAATATAGTAGTTACACGAAATGAAAATTATAACGCCCCTGGAGCAAATGTGGTTTCATCTCTAGAAGCTGCACTTCAGTTAGCAGAGCAAAGTGATGAAGGTGAGGTGTTTATAATAGGGGGTGGTGAAATTTATTCTCAAAGTATTAACCTTGCTAATAAATTGTATATCACAAAAGTGTTTCATAACTTCGATGGAGATACGTACTTTCCGAAGATTGATACATTATTATGGAAATTGACCAAATGCTCAGATATTAATACAGATGAGAAAAGTCAACTTCAATATCAGTTTATCGAATACGAAAAAATTAATATTAACTAAATTAAATTTAAACATGAAAAATGTAAAGCTTATTGCCACTTTGATGGCTAGTTTATTTTCTTTTGTTGTATTGTTTACAGCATGTGAAAAAGACGATGTAACATCAGCAACCGTTCCTGACCCAACAACCTTAATACCTGCTACCGTTGACGATACTAAAATGGCTGAAGATAATATGGCTGCTGAGGTGTCATACTCTGGTGTATTTCAGGAAGTAAATGAAAATGCGGAAACAACAGACAGTTATAGAATTGCTTGCCCATCATTATCAATTGTTGCTACTGATTCAACTATTGCAGTAAATAGATATCCAAAAACGCTTACAGTTGATTATGGTGCTACAGGATGTAACGATAAGCAAGGTAAGTTAATAGGTGTGTTTTCTGGTAGGTTTAGAGATTCGTTAACAACTGTTGATGTTACCTTCGACCAATACGTGCACAATGGTTATAAAGTTGAAGCAAGTAAATACCGAATTACTAACCTTGGCAAAGTATCTGGTAAGCATTCATATAGGTTAGAGGTTGAGAATGGCGTAATTACGAAAGGTACGGATACCAGTAAATGGGCTACAGATCGTGTTTACACATGGGAAGAGGGTAGAGATACACCTTTAAGTAGGCTGGATGATGTATTTTTGGTAACCGGGAATGCTAACGGAACGGATCGCACTGGTTTTACTTATACTACCGTGGTTGATTCAGCCTTACGCATTTCTAACGCGTGTAAATGGGTTGAAAGCGGACAATTAACAGTTACACCAACAGGAGAGTTGGCAAGAACCGTGAATTTTGGAAACACGGGTTGTGATAATAAGGCTACCTTAATTATTGCTGGTCAGTCTGTTGAGGTGACCATGCCATAGCTGTTGTTTAGTTCTTTATATAAATGCCAAGTATTGCGTGTAAGCGCTGCTTGGCATTTTTTTATGCGCCTTTATTTGGAATATGGCTCATGCCCATTTCTGAGATGGCAGTAATAGATAAGGATGGGTTAACACCAGGGTTAGCGGAAATCATTGAACCGTCAAACACGTACATGTTTTTATAGCCAAATACCCTGTTTTTACTATCAATTACACCTTTGCTAGCATCTTCTCCCATAGAACAGCCTCCTAAAATATGTGCAGTTGACGGGGTGCCAAATATTGTTTCCGTGGCAATAACTTGCGCTTTGCCATCAATTACCTTTGAATAGCCCTTCGCATATTTATGTGCTTCCGGTATAAAAGCAGTAGGGGCTTTTCCTTCTTCTATGCTTGATTTAAACGGACCAATTGTTCCTTTTTCAAACCTAAGTGTACTATCTAAATGCTGCATTACCAACAATATAATGGTTGATTTTCCATAATCTTTGATAAGAAATACTTTTAACCACTTAAAGAAATCTTTTCTAAATGGTAGTATTAGAAGTTTTATCATCCTCAAGAAAAAGTTGGGTTCACTAACCATTGGCATCATCCCTAAGCGCCATATGCCCGACCCCTTACCGTATCGTGTAGGTTCTACATGCGTATGATCATCTATTTCCAAAATAGAACCTATAGCAATACCGTCTGATAGTGTTTTCTCGTTGTCAGAAGTGGTACATAAAATTAGAGACTCATTGTTGGTTCGAATCATATGACCTAACCTTTCACTTAAATTTGGCAAGGATTTTTCTTTAATGTTCAATAACAAATTAACGGTACCTATTACACCACCTGAAAACACCACACCTTTAGTTTTAATCTTCTTCTTTTTTGCATAAAACCATGAAGTAATTTGCTTAAACTCAATTTCGTAGCCGTCCTCACCTTCTTTACCTTGAGGTATAACATCAAGCACCTTGTGCTCCGGTAAGATGTCTACCCCTAACTTTTCTGCCAAATACAAATAGTTTTTGTCTAATGTGTTTTTAGCATTATGCCTACAACCCGTCATACACTCTCCACAATGTGTACAACCTGTTCTCGAGGGCCCTTTGCCATCGTAATAAGGGTCATCTATGGTTTTTCCGGCTTCACCAAAATGCACCGATACTTTGGTTGGTTCAAATGTTTCTGGTCTTCCGTAGGCATTAGCTGCTTTTTGTAATGCCAAATCGGCCTCAAACAATTTAGGGTTTACCTCTGCACCCAACATTTTCCAGGCTAGGTCATAAAATGGAGAAAGTTTTTCTTCCCAGTTATCTAGCTTGGACCACGACCCGTGATTAAAAAAACCTGATTTGGGTTTGGGTAAGGTGTTTGCATAAACCAATGATCCACCTCCCACACCAACACCACTCATTATAGATGTTTCTTTGAGAACAGTAACTTTTTGTATGCCGAACCATCTTAAAGCTGGCATCCAAAGCCATTTTCTTAAATTCCAGTTAGTTTTACCAAAGTCTTTAGCTTCCCACCTTTTCCCTTGCTCAATAACTAACACGGAGTACCCTTTTTCCGCTAAACGAAGAGCAGAAACGGAACCTCCAAACCCTGATCCTATTATAACATAGTCGTATTCTTCTTTTAAATCTTTGGCTTCCATAGGAAATACTATTTGTTTTGGATAAATGTAGTTATTAATCTTTTTACGCAATTAAAAATAACATATGTACCAGTATTAAACTGTAACAAGCGGGAATAAATTGTCCTCCAATAGATATTTTATTTTTTTCGCATAAATAGCTGAATTGGCACTCCAGTTAATTTGAAGTTTTCTCGTAGCCTGTTTTCTAGGAAACGTGTATATGGCTCAGCTATATATTGCGGTAAATTGCAAAAGAAGGCGAAGCTGGGCGCATGAGTGGGCAGTTGATTTATAAATTTAATTTTAATGTGTTTACCTTTCGTTGCTGGAGGGGGGCTGTTTTCGATTATAGGCAACATTACATCATTCAGCTCTCTTGTTTTTAACTTTTGTATTCTGTTTTTATACACCTCATTACCAATTTCTATGGCTTTTAATACACGTTGTTTGGTTATGGCAGAGGTAAAAACGATTGGTACGTCTCTAAATGGGGCGATGCGCTCTTTTATTTTTTCTTCATATTCTTTGGTTGAATTATGATTTTTTGCCACCAAGTCCCATTTGTTTACCACAATAACAACTCCTTTGCGGTTGTTAACCAATAAGTTAAATATGTTCAGGTCTTGGGCTTCAATACCGTTGTTAGCGTCAATTAATAACAAACCTACATCACAATCCTCAATAGATCGGATTGAACGCATTACGGAGTAGAACTCCAAATTCTCTTCTACTTTCGATTTTTTTCGAATACCTGCCGTATCTATTAGCAAGAAATCATGGCCAAAGGCTGTGTAATGGGTGTTTATAGAATCTCTTGTAGTTCCTGCTATTGGTGTAACTATATTTTGTTCATTACCAAGAAGAGCATTTACAAAGGACGATTTACCCACATTAGGCCTTCCAACTACGGCAAACTTAGGAATGTCTAACTCATCTATTTCCAGTTCGCTGTCTAGTTTCTTAACTATTTCATCCAATAAATCGCCTGTACCACTGCCACTCATAGCAGAAATGTTGTGTGGGTCGCCTAAACCTAGCGCATAAAATTCACCAGATAATCCTTCTCTCGCATTATTATCTACTTTATTCGAAACAACAAATACTTTCTTGGCGCTTCTTCTGAGTACGTCAGCAACTACTTTATCGTCTTCCGTAATTCCTTCTACTACATCTACAACAAATAATATAACGTTAGCTTCTTCAATTGCAAACAATGCTTGCTTTCTAATTTCATCTTCAAATACATCATCAGAACCTTCAACATAACCACCAGTATCAATTACTGAAAATTCCAAGCCATTCCAATCCGACTTTCCGTATAAACGGTCTCTTGTTACACCTGATTGGGCATCAACTATAGCTTTCCTTCCTCCAATTAACCTATTAAATAAGGTTGATTTACCTACATTTGGTCTTCCTACTATTGCAATTATATTGGCCATAATTTATGTGCTAGTTACTGTAACCAAAGCGTTTTAGCTGTTGGTCGCTATCTCTCCAATCTTTATTTACTTTAACAAACAACTCCAAAAATACTTTTTTCTCAAAAAAGGTTTCCATATCTAAACGTGCTTCTGTTCCCACTTTTTTTAAGGCTTTACCCTGATGCCCTATTAAAATACCTTTTTGAGAATTTCTAATCACATATATTTCCGCTCGAATTTTGATTATTTGTTCTTCTTCTTTAAAACTTTCTACAACTACTTCAACGGAGTAAGGAAC
>CAXHCC010000176.1:0-5574 GCA_964014945.1 uncultured bacterium
GGGATGGTATTTGTGTATAATAGACAGAATAAAGCCAATTCTTGCTCCTCCTATTGTTAAGGATCCTGCTGTTGAAAAACGTATAGATGCATTGGGAGAAAAAGGTAAATCTTTACACGGAATAATTTAATCCACTTAATCACCTTTTACGTAATCGCTTAAATATTCGAAGTTGGGCATCAATTTACCATCGTGGGTAATGGTACCCCGCTTAATTAAACCGTTTTTATCTTCCGTTAATAAAGACGGTAACACTTTCTCCATTAAATCCTTTCCAAAAGCTTCAGAAGCATCTCTAGGTAATTCACATGGTAAATTATCTACGGCCATTACGGTAATTGTTTTGTTAACGAAGGGTTGCTGCATACTTTGCTTTTCAGGATTATACCCATAAAACTTATCATCAATGGTTGTGGCTTTCATGGTTGATGGTATAGAACCATTAATATCGCAGGTAACGTCGGCAATTACCCCCAACCTAAAATCGGGTTGGCGCATATCGCCTTTAGAAAATAATTTGGGTGCTTTTGGATTCCAAAACGAACAATGAATTAACAAATCACAATACTTTGTATACTTATTAAAGGTGGAAGCATATTGTTCGGGCTTCTGGTAAAAATGTTCCCTATTCCATAAACTTTCATCTTTGGCTTCGTTGTAATCCTCAGAATGCAATTGTGCATAAGTGGCTTCTAAAAAAGTATACTGTTGAAATTCAAAAGGCGTAATTCTTCTTACACCCAAAGCGCCCAATAATTCAACAGCACCGTTAGCTGCTCTACCGTTTCCGGTAACAATTATTTTAATATTGGGTAAATGTATTTTGCGTAACTCTTTTTTTAGCTCCTCTTTATCATAACACAAATGTGCGGGCTTTAAATCAAACAGCTTGTATTTTTTACCATAACCCATAAAGGCGTTATAGGCACCAACCAAACCCGCATAATACCCAAAGCCAAGTACACGGTTTCCTTTGGCATCTGTTAAGCACTCATAATCTACCAACTGAATTTTCTTTTCAAGGATAGCTGACAATAAGTCCTTGTTTTCAGGTTGTTTTTTAATAGTATGCGAAAAAAACAAATACTGCTTATTAGGTATTAAGCGATCAACCGGCACCTGTTTAATGCCAAATAACAAGTCGCAATTACTTAAATCTTCGTTTAACTCAACACCTACCTCTTTGTATTCCTCATCGCTAAAAGCGCGCCATTCGCTCGGCTGCACCACAATATCAAGTCCGCTATATTGCTGTTTCACGAGCACACATTGTGCTGGCGTTAAAGCCACGCGTTTATCATGCATGGTTCTATTTTCACGAATTAATCCAATTTTCATAGTCCTTATACGTAAAAGGCACTGTTTTTGATACATAAAAGCAAGCGGGGTTAGTAAATTGACTATTTCTGCACTAACTTTGCAAAAGTTCTATGAAAATATGGGGTCGTACGGTTTTGACAGCGAGTGCGATTTTTTAGTAAGCATGTCGAGCGTTGTTAATATGGCTCGTTAAAATCAATTTTCAATTTTATAAAAGGCGAGTCTAACTACGCTATGGCTGCATAGAACTAAGTTCTAGCAACCATTGTCTCCGGGAAAGTTTTTTTCTTCAACGTTTCTAGTGAGGCATTACAAAGGAAGGAATAGTTGCAAAAGGCTTCGGTTTGCGATGAGATAAAGAAGCTAAGTTTGTTTTTGGCTTGCAAGTTTGCCTGAAACTTATCGAAAATTAAAAATTTGATAAACATGTAGAAAGCTTCTTAATTCCTTGTTTGGACGAGGGTTCGAATCCCTCCGACTCCACTTTTTACCTTCAACTTTCTTCACTTTCCTTCATTATCAACCCTTTCAGAGGGTTGGTATTTTGGAATGTTTCACCTTTTGTTACATTTTTACTACATTTGTGTCACCTATGTTTCACCTTTTAAAAAATGTTTCACCTTGAAGAAAGTTTTAAAACACAAATTTTACATCCATCCTAATAAAGAAAATGAGGGCAAGTTTCCCATTTATTTAAGGATGAGTATGGACAGAAAAAAGAGCGAATACTCTTCTGGCTACTTTATTGAAAAAGCTCATTGGAACGAAGCCAAACAACGCGTAAATGAGAAAAACAATTTACATGAAGACATTAACAATGAACTCATGGCAATTGAATCCAAAATATTTGACATCAAGCGTAATTTAGAAAACGAAGACAAACTCGTTTCTACCAGTATTATAAAGGATATTTTAACCGAAAAGCACAAACTTGTTGCTATGGTTTTAGAGTCATTTGATAATTATACCGACCTACTTGAGAAAAAAGGTGAAACCAAACTATCTACAGGTACACGGTATAACGAAACAAAAGCTCGAATTCAAGACTTTTTAATCGAAAAGAAAAACATTAAAGACATCAATGTAAAGTACATCAACTATAAGTTTTTAGAAGAATTAGATGTGTTTCTTTCTCAGGTTAAAGTAAAGCATAGCGATAAAACATTAAGCAGAAACACTGTAAACAAACATCTTTCGAGGCTTAGAACCATATTAATACATTGTATGAACAACGGTTTTATTACAAGCAACCCTTTTTCAGGCTATGAATTAAAAAACACCAAATCTACCATTGAGTATTTAGAAGAAAGTGAGGTGAAACAATTAATCGAGCACAACCTAGGCGGAAATAAGAGCTTGCAACGGGTAAGGGACTTGTTTGTTTTTTCATGTTTTACAGGTTTACGGTACTCTGATACCCAAGCGTTAACAATGGATAAAGTTATTATTGATAAAAATGGGAAATACTGGATTAAGACAGATACCATTAAAACAAGCCAATTTATAGGCATACCCATATTAAAAGAGGCTGTTAAAATATTGGATAAATATAAAAACAGCCCAGAAAGAAAGGTCAAAAACCTTGCTTTACCCCAAATATCTAATCAAAAAGGTAACGCTTACCTTAAAACAATAGCAGATTTAGTAGGAATTGATAAACGTCTCCATCACCATGTGAGTCGTCATTCATGTGGAACTTACTTAGTATCAAAGGGTTACTCTCTTGAGATGGTTGCAGAATGGTTAGGACACGAAAGCACACGTACAACAAAAATATATGCAAAAATTACAGGTAAAGTTTTGGATAAAATTAGAGATGAATTAGATGCAAATTAACTTTCAAGTGAAATAACTGCTAAAATTCAACTTTATTAATTACATCTGAACACCCCGTAAAATGGGAAATCATACACCAAAAACGTCTACTTGGACACCTAAAGTGTCCAGATAAACTTTCCTCTTTTCTTCTCTAAAAATTGCTTTCAACTTACATTTGACAAAGTTTATTACTTATCATGTATATATGAAGCAACCAGAAGAATCATTAAGTGAAATGCAGAACTTTTACTTTGTACCTAAAGAAAAGATTGATGCCATTTTTAAAAAGCTGAACGCAATAGAATCATCTATTCAGGAAAACAAAAAAAGCAACCCTTTAAAAGAATGGTTAACCGAGAAGGAAACAAAGAAATTGCTCTCTAAAGGGTCTACTACCTTATGGAAACTCCGAACTGCCAATAAAATAATTGCTAAAAAAATCGGTGGCAGTAACTACTACAGCGCAAAATCCATTCAAAACTATTTAGAAAAGCAATAATGTTAAATATAGAACACATTAACAACATCTACCAGTTAGACCCAACATCTGACAGGTTTAGGGTTTGCCCAAACTGCCAAAAGCAGCATATGGTAAAACACAGAGGAAGAGATTACTGCTCAGATAAATGTGCAGACGATCATTATAATAATAAGAGAAGGTTAAAGCTTAGTTATGAAAAGGGCGGCACTACTAACACAGATGAGAAAAATGAGCTTTCTAAACCTCAACCAAGCGAAGAATTAATTAATAATAACATTGCCATACTTAATAGACTTAAAATAGATGGTAAAAAAGGTTCTCCATTTGACATACAATACCTAGATGCACTAGGTTTTAATTTTAAAGAGTTTACAGGTAGAGGAAAACTATTTAATACTAAGCCAATGGATCACTGCTATTTTTTACAAATAGGGCAATTTAGACTTCACAGAATAGCTTTTTCACATGTACTAATATCTAAAAATAAATTATTATGATTACAGCACCAGAAATAGACAAACTATTTGGAAAGCCATTAAATACCATCCCAAAACCTAACCTCCCATACCAACCTAAAGCATGGCATTTTGTTGTAGGCGCAACTGTACTAGGTCTTACAATTTATGGAGCGTACGCGTTACAGAGAGATGCAAAACAGCTTATAAAAGAAAAATATAATTAACCAACAGATTGCTCTACAATAGCTATCTCTTCATTGCTTAGGTCATACAATTTGTAAACCATTTGGTCAATTTCTTTGTCTGTTTTATCAATTTCAGATTGTAATGTCTGAACTACAGCCTTTTTAGTTTCAAACACCTCCATCCACTCCATTTCATCCGATTTAGACAATTTATCTCCTCCTGCTTTTTTAGCTGCTTTATTTAGCTCTTTTACAAACTCAATAAAATCTAGTTCAAACCAATTTTGAAGTTTTTTAGTAAACTTTTCAATTTTCAATTGGGATTGAAGGTAATTTGAAAACTTGTGAGTTATCTTCTGAAAATCATTAGTAAGAGCCAACATTAATTCAACTTTTTCAACGTATGGATTTTGATCTTCACTATTGTTAAGTCTTGGCAATGGAAAAGGCTCCAAGTATTTGGTCTTAAACGTAAAAAAACCACCCCTCAAAACATATCCAGTACTACTTAAAAAATACCATAAAAGTTTTGAGTTCATTATTGCTAACCAGAATTTATTTCCTTCAATAATTTCATTTCTTTTTGCAAGAGTATAACACTTAGTATTATGAAACATATTGGCGTCATCTAGTGTCATATTTGTACCTAGAGATATCTCTGGAGTAATTATTTTTTCTTGTTCAAATAAGCTAATTTCACGTGACCGATGCAGGCTATACCAAGCTTTAGGATTGGTTTTATACCTTATCTTCTTTTCTATCAATTCATCCTTAAAAGGAAGCATATAGCTGTATGCTAAAGGATAATTCTGCATAAAAAACTCTTCGTCATAAGGAAGAGTTTTACCATTTTCTTCATAATGAGGATACAGACAATAATACATATTAGTTAACGGAGCATATTTCTTAACGTCCTCTCCTTTTAATAATGGTTTCACAACTTGTGCTTCAATTATAATTTCCTTCCCTATTTTCTCCGAATATCCGATAAATCTATTTGCTTGTATCCTTCCTTTCATAAGGAAAATATCATCCCCAACCGACACTATTCCTTGACTAATATTTTCAAATACATCCTTGACTGTCCAAGGTTGCGAATTAAGTTTTTTGAACAAATTCTCTGATTTTTCACTTTTCAAATTCCATTTTTCATGAGATAGTGAATTGTAGTTAGCAACATCAAAAGTAAAATGGTCAAAAATGTCTTTAGGGTTGATTTGCTTAAATTTCAAATCAGAGTTATTTTGTGTTAGATTAATTATACAAGCTGTCTCTTATACACATCTCCGAGCCCACGAGACCCGGAATAATC
>CAXHCC010000177.1:0-5533 GCA_964014945.1 uncultured bacterium
ACGCTCTTAACACTATTTGTGTTGCCTATCCTTTACCGTTGGGTAGAAAACAGAAGTTCAAAAGTGGTTATACCAAAAGCATTGACCGTTGTGTTGCTGGTAGCTGGAATTTCTCTTTTTTCTTCTGGTGAACTCAAAGCCCAAAATGTTACTGGTAAAATCATTACCACGTTGGATGAAGCAGTCAAAATAGGGCTATCCAACAATGGGAATGTTCAGGTAGCTAAAACCAATATAGAGTTGCAACAACAAGGTAAAAAAGCAGCTTTTAATCCTGATAAAACAAGTGTTGGTTTTCAATACGGCCAATACAACAGTTTTGAAAATGACTTTGCCTTTGACCTGAATCAGAGCATTGAATTTCCAACTGTTTACACTTCTCAACGCAAGTTGGCGAAGGAAAAAACGGAAGGAAGCCAAATGCAATTGGCGGTTACAGAAAATGGCTTGAAACGAGACATAAGGCAGGCCTGGTGTCAATTAGTTTATCTCCGAGAAAAGGAAAAACTACTCTTGTACCAGGACACCATTTATGGCAGGTTTCTCCATGCAGCGACTATCCGGTATGAAACCGAGGCCACTACCTATTTGGAAAAGGCAACAGCAGAAACCAGGGTAATGGAGATACAAAATAGACTTAATGTGATAGCATCTGATATTAGTATTCAGGAGAAACAGCTTCGGATACTTTTGAACGATACAAGCAAGTTAAGTTTTGCTCCGGCTCCTTTGGATGAAAGAGTTCTGGCCAATATACAGGATTCTACACAATTGAGTAGTAACCCAATGTTAGGCTATGCCAAGCAACAGATTGATATTGCTGGTGCTGAAAAAGCGGTGCAATCTGCTAAAATGCTTCCTGACCTATCGGTGGGGTATTTTAACCAATCCCTGATTGGTAGTGAAATTAGTACGAATGGAGACATTGCCACCGGTTCTAACAGATTTTCGGGAGTTCAGGCTGGCATATCCATTCCCTTGTTTTACGGCTCCTATAAAGCAAGTATAAAATCAGCCAAACTAAAAGAACACATGGCTCAAACCAATGCCGACTACTACCAAACAGTTCTTCAAGGACAGTATGAACAGCAGTTGCAGGAAGTGATAAAATACAAGGGAAGTTTGAATTATTACAGCGATAAAGCGGTTCCACAAGCAAATTTAATCATTGGCAATGCTCAAAAGAGTATTGAGAATGGAGCCATTGGTTATGTGGAATACTTCCAAAGCCTCAATCAAGGGCTGGAACTAAAATTTAATTACCTCAATACACTAAACGAGTACAATCAGGCTATTATTAACCTGGAATACCTCATTGGTCAATAACTTAAAAACTGAATATTATGAAATCGAATATAAAGACATACATCCTGCTATTTGCAGCAAGTTTATTTGTAGTTGCCTGTGGAGATTCCGGGCATAATGAAGAAGGACATGGAGAACATGGAAGTGGTGAAGAATCCGAACACCATGAGCATGGAGAAGGACACGAAGAAGAAGTTCACTTTTCCGAACAGCAATTTCAATCGTTGGGTATGAAATCAGATACACTTCCCTTCCGTAACATCAGCTCTTATGTAGAAGCAAACGGTCAACTGGAAGTGCCACCACAAAACGAGGCTGCGGTTACTGCTATTGTAGGTTCCAATGTTACGCTTATTAAGGTCATTGAAGGAGACAAGGTAAGCAAAGGACAAGTATTGGCTTATCTAAGCCATCCCAACCTAATTAAACTACAAACTGACTATGCGAATAGTTGGAACCAGCTTCAATACCTGGAACAAGAATATCAGCGACAAAAGAAGCTGTATGAAGAAAAGGTAGGATCGGGAAAGGAGTTTCAGAAGATAAAGGCAGACTATCTATCTATGAAAAGTTTGGCGAATGGCTATGAAGCTCAATTAAAAATGATGGGATTAGGTCTTGACAAAATCAGGCAAGGTGAAATTTATGAGCAAGTTCCAGTAATTAGTCCTATTGATGGACACATCCGGTTGGTCGAAGTTAAAACAGGACAGTTCGTGCAGCCTCAAACTGAAATGTTTGAGATTGTCAATATCGACCACATCCATGCCGACTTAATGGTGTTTGAAAAGGATATGCACATGATAAAAGAAGGGCAAAAAATCCAGTTTACCATTGAAGCCTTACCTAATCAGGAATTGGAAGCAACCATTTATTCAGTTGGGAAAGCATTCGAGCAAGATCCAAAGGCCATACACCTTCATGCAGAGATTGAAAACAAAACAGGCTTACTCATTCCAGGTATGTATATAAGAGGACGAATAATGATAAATGATAAGCAAAGCTATGCTTTACCGGAAGCAGGTGTAGTTCGTGAGGGAGACAAATATTTCATATTCACTGCTAAAATGGAAAATGACAACGGGAAAACAGAATGGGCATTTGAACCAATAGAGGTGGCTACCGGAACAAAAGATGATGGTTGGATTGAGATAAAACTCCTCAAATCATTACCAGAAAAAACAACTGTTGCCTGGAATAATGCCTACTACATATTAGCTGAAATGAAGAAGGGCGAGGCAGAACATGAACATTAGAAACATGAAATAGTATGGAAGATTTTAAGAATAAATTTAACAACCTCCTGATTGACAAGCTTAGTGTCAGTCAGGAGGACATTAAGCCTGATGCAAAATTCACAGAAAATATGGGGGCTGATTCGCTGGATATGGTGGAACTCATCATGGAATTTGAAAAGGAATTTAACGTATCTATTCCTGATGATGATGTTGAACAAATCATTACTGTAGATGATGCAATGAAATACCTTGAATCAAAAAAATGATATTATAAATATTAGATACAATGAAAGTCACAAACAATACAAATCAAGTACAATGACCTTTTATCAAATAATACTTCCAATATTTACACTTGTTTACATTCTTCAAGTGTTTATTCTCCAAAGTTGGGTGCAATGGAAAAAGACTGGCATCAAACCTTGCGTCTTTGGGAACACCGATAGCCCACACGACTATTGTGGAAAGGTCTATAAACTAATGGTTGTTGGCACTTGGGTTTCAATCGCTTTCTATTCATTTTTTCAAGCACAATACAAGTTTTTGCTTCCTATTTGGTATTTGGAAATGGACTGGTTACAACATGTAGGGTTTGGATTGGCGTTTGCTTCATTTATATGGATCATTATCGCCCAAAATCAAATGGCAACATCCTGGAGAATCGGAATCAACTATCAAGAAAAAACAGCGCTAAAGAAAGACGGTTTATTTAATATTTCACGGAATCCCATTTTTCTCGAAGTTATAATTTCATACCTAGGAACTTTCTTAATAATTCCTAATGCGTTGAGCTTTGTATTAATGCTATTAACCTTTATTGTAATTCAAGTACAGGTTCGACTTGAAGAAGAATATCTCAAAAAGACACATGGTGATTCCTATGCTGAATACACCAAAACAGTAAGAAGATGGATTTAATCAAATAATTATGAGTAAAAGTTGTTGTAACGAAGCATTGAATAACGAACCGGAAAAAAATTCCTGGTTTACAAAATGCCGTCCTTATTTTCCGGCAGTTTTCAGTTTTATATTATTGGTAACTGGCATCGTACTCGACCAGATAAGGCCGGAAATCTTCAAACAGGAATTGCAGTTGCTGGTGTATGGCATAGCCTACTATGCTGTTGGAAAACCCGTTGTCTGGAAAGCGTTAAAAAAGCTCTTTACAGCCGACCTGTTCAATGAGTTTTTCCTGATGAGCCTTGCCACCATTGGTGCATTTGCCATTGGCGAGTATGCGGAAGGTGTAGCGGTCATGTTGTTCTACACTGTTGGTGAACTCTTTCAGGAAGCAGCCGTGAACAAGGCAAAGCGTTCCATCGAATCCCTGCTTAAATTACAGGTAGAAGAAGTTACTGTATTGGAGGATGGAGAAAGCCATGTTAGGCATCTCAAAGAAGTTGAAATTGGGCAGGTCATTCAAATCAAATCCGGAGAAAAGGTAGCACTGGATGGTGAACTGCTTACCGAACATGCAGCTTTTAATACCGCAGCCCTTACCGGTGAATCCGTACCCGATGACAAGAAAAAAGGCGATACTGTGTTGGCTGGTATGGTCAACGTGAATACGTTGGTAGAGATAAAAGTTACCAGTAAATATGAAGACACCAAGCTCTCTAAAATTCTAAAACTCGTTCAGGAAGCAACTGCGAGAAAAGCCAAAACGCAACGCTTCATTACACGTTTTGCCAAAGTATATACACCCATTGTCGTGTTTCTTGCAGTAGCATTGACTTTTCTGCCTTACTTTTTTACAGATACTTATGTCTTCAATGACTGGCTCTATCGGGCACTTATTTTTCTTGTTATCTCCTGTCCCTGTGCATTGGTGGTATCCATTCCGCTTGGTTATTTTGGTGGAATAGGTGCAGCATCTATAAACGGAATCTTGTTTAAAGGCTCTAATTACCTTGATCAAATAACAAAAGTAGATACCGTGGTAATGGACAAAACCGGAACCCTTACAAAAGGAATATTTGAAGTGCAAAAGGTAGTTTCAGTAGACTTTGATGAAAAGGATTTTGTAAAAATGGTAGCAGCGTTGGAGGTGAACTCCACTCACCCCATAGCACAAGCCATAGTCGAATATACCCGAGAGGGCTATAAACAAGTTTCAATTACGGAGGTTGAAGAAATATCCGGGTATGGTTTAAAGGGAAAAGTGAACAACAAAGAAATTCTTGCAGGGAACAATAAATTACTGGATAAGTTTAATATCCCATTCGACAAACAACTCAATAACCTCACGGATACGATGGTTTTGGTGGCTGTTGATGGCAAATATGCTGGATATATTACCATTGCCGACACCGTGAAAGAGGATGCAGTAGCAGCTATAAAAGCCCTGCATGAAGCTAATATAAAAGAGGTAATCATGCTTTCGGGTGATAAGCAGGCAGTGGTAGATAAAATTGCCGGTCAACTGGGATTGGACAAAGCCTTTGGAGGTTTGTTACCGGAAGACAAAGTAAAAGAAGTAGAACGACTGAAAAGCGAAGGCCGTTTAGTCGCTTTTATTGGCGATGGCGTGAATGATGCTCCCGTTATTACCGTTGCCGATGTAGGAATGGCAATGGGAGGATTGGGAAGTGATGCAGCCATTGAAACGGCTGATGTGGTAATTCAGACTGACCATCCTTCCAAAATAGCAACTGCCATCGAAATTGGTAAGGTGACAAAACGCATTGTCTGGCAAAATATTGGGCTGGCTTTCGGTGTAAAATTGATTGTGCTAGTATTAGGAGCAGGAGGTTTGGCGACTATGTGGGAAGCAGTTTTTGCTGATGTAGGGGTCGCATTACTGGCTATTTTTAATGCTATAAGAATACAGAAGATGAATTTTAGTTATTAAATTATTCCAATAAATTCATTTTTACCCATCCGATAGTGTTTCGAACCTGCGGATGAGTATTAATAAAAGACACATATATGCAACTAATGATATAAGTGCAATTAGTTACATATATGTAACTAATTGCACTTATATCATT
>CAXHCC010000178.1:0-5516 GCA_964014945.1 uncultured bacterium
TATTAATACTATTAAAGCGGTTAATGATAACCCGGATGTCTTAAGAGCTTCAGTAGCATCTGCACACAACGATCATCGTTTGGGTGCTAATGAAGCCCCGCCTGCTATAATGTCTATATTTTTAGGAAGTCAGTTAACCAAAATTTTGGACGGCTTGGAGCAGAAGGTAAAATACAGTAAAATGAGTCCTGATGAAAAAACAGAACTTAAGTTAGGTATTGGTAAAATACCAGATATATTATTGGATAATACAGATAGAAACAGGACTTCCCCTTTTGCTTTTACAGGAAACAAATTTGAGTTTAGAGCCGTTGGTGCATCTGCCAATTGTGCTGGACCAATGACAATACTTAATACCATTGTTGCCAATCAATTGGTTAAGTTTAAGAAAGAGGTGGATGCGTTATTAGAGAAAGATGTAAATAAAGATGAAGCTATTTTTCAGGTATTAAGAAAGTGTATTGTTGATTCCAAAAAAATACGTTTTGAAGGAAATGGTTATGGTCAAGAATGGGAAAAAGAAGCTGCAAAACGAAAGTTGTCTAATTTTAAAAACACCCCAGAGGCACTTAATGCATATAAGGATAAAAAGGTAATTAAAGTTCTGGAAAGCAATGGTGTTATGACCGAACGAGAACAACAGGCACGGGTTGAAATAAGGTTAGAAACATATACTAAGAATATCCAAATAGAGTCTCGAGTAATGGCAGATCTCGCTACTAGCTATCTTATCCCTACAGCAATAAAGTATCAAAGTACTCTTGTTGATAATGTGAAAGGATTAAAAGAAGTGTTAAGTGAGAGCGAATTTAAAAGTGCGACTAAGATTCAAATGGAAATAATATCCAAAATTTCTGAGCATATGAACATTTTAAAAACAAAGGTTTTTGAGATGATTGAGGCGAGGAAAGCGGCTAATTTGGTTGAAGATCCGCATGAGCAAGCCACTGCGTATTGCGAAAACGTTAAGGATGCCTTTTTTGAAACGATCAGATACCATGCGGATAAATTGGAGCTTCTTATTGATGATGAGAGTTGGCCATTACCTAAATACAGCGAAATGTTGTTTTCTCATTAGCAATGGAGCAACTTAATTGGTTGTTTATTGCAAAACAATTTGTTAATTTAGCACCTCTTTAATATAAAAACTATGAATCTGTTTCCAAAATCGATATTGAGCTTAGCAATGACGTTACTTTTGTCTATTAGCGCGATGGCTCAATCCAACTTTTTAATGCTAGCTGATGAGGCGTATAATGATCATCACTTTTTTCAAGCAGTTGCATTGTATAAAAAGGCCTTAACAAAGGAAAAAAAGAATGACACTAAAGCATACATTTTCTACAAAATTGCAGATGCTTATCGTCATACCGGGGAGGCGGAACAGTGTGAAGTTTGGTTTAAGAAAGCTATCGACGCAAATTATTCTGAAGTAAAAAGCTATTTGTATTACGCTGACGCGTTAAAATTGCAGGGTAAAGATAAAGAGGCATTAGCGGCCTATAAAATCTATAAAGAAAAAAATCCATCTGACCCCTTGGCTGATCAAGGGATTAATTCATCTTCACTATCCAGAGAATGGACAGAAGACGCCACTCGATGGAGGGTGGAAAATTTATCCGCATTAAATACGATTGAGCGAGAGTTTAGTCCTATATATGCTGATGATGAATACAGAACGCTATATTTTACGTCTACACGACAAGGCGCTACAGGTAGTAAGGAGGACGCAACTATTGGAGAGTTGTACAGTGATGTATTTGTAGCTACAGTTGATAACAATGGAATTTGGAGTACTCCGATGCCTCTTGATGCTCCTATAACAACAGATGAGAACGAGGGCTTAACTACTATAACACGAAAAGGAGATAAGCTTTATTGGACGCGATGTATTCCTGAAAACAATAAAATTGTTTACAATCAGTTATGGGTAATACCTCGTCAAGGTGAAAACAAATGGGGGAAGCCTACCAAGTTACCTTTTAATAACGACACTACTAAGTTTGCATCTCCTGCCATTTCACCCGATGGTTCTATTTTAGTATTTGCATCAAACTTAACTGGTGGTTATGGTGAAAACGATTTATGGATGGTTAAGTATGATGCATCTTCAGATAGTTGGGGTGTTCCTACTAACTTAGGGCCAGAAATTAACTCGCCAGGTAACGATGTATTTCCGTTTATTTCTGAACATAACAATCTGTACTATTCAACTAACGGAAAAGCAGGTATGGGAGGTTTAGATATCTTTAAAGCAGATTCAATAGGTGTCGGAAAATGGGGTAAAGCTGAGAACATGCAGTTCCCAATTAACTCAAATAAGGATGACTTTGGAGTTGTATTAGAGTCCTCAGAAAAAAGAGGATATCTTTCTTCAAACAGAGAAGGAACCAAGGGGCGTGATGATTTATGGTCTTTTGTGTTACCAGATTTATTGTTTTCATTAGATGGTGGGCAAATTAAAGACGACAAGTTTAATGAAGGTGTTCCAAATGTAAAAGTTGTTTTAAAAGGTTCTGATGGATCAGTAGTTGAAACGTATACAGACGAGAACGGAAATTATAAATTTGAGGATGAGTATGATGGTGTTAGAACTGTGAAAGCGGAGACCTCATATACCTTAAGCACAAGTGTAGGACCAGATGTAAAAACGTATAAAAGTCCAGATGGGTTTATTAACTCTTACGCCACTTTTCGCTTTTCTTCTGTTGGCTTGGAAGAAAGTAAACAGTTTAAAGGAGAAGGTTTAAATATGGTGCTTACACCAATTGAGGGTGAAATTAAATTCCCTGCGGTATTGTATGCTTTTGGTAAAGCTGATTTAACACCTCAGGCAAAAGATTCCTTAGAGTTCTTATATAAAATATTAGTGAATAACCCTTCAATTGCCATTCGATTAGAAGCGCATACGGATTATGTTGGGTCAGATGCAGCCAACTTGAAGCTATCAAATGATAGGGCGCGTTCTTGTTATGAGTACTTGGTTTCAAGAGGTATTCCTTCAGATAGATTAGCTTCAAAAGGTTTTGGTGAAAGAAAGCCATATAAAGACGGTGAAATTTATTTAACGGAAAAACGAATTAGAAGGCTTCCAACACAGGAAGAACGTGATGCTGCTAATGCGAAAAACCGTCGTACGGTATTCTCAATTACCAGTAGAAATTACGGAGTAAATAAGTAAACAATTATTGAGTGTATATATTAACATCCCACCCTGTATTGGGTTGGGATGTTTTTTTTAGAATATGGCAGAGCAGGAAAGGTATAACCAAAGAGGGGTTTCGGCATCGAAAGAAGATGTACATAAAGCGATTGCTAAAATAGATAAAGGCTTATTCCCAAAAGCATTTTGCAAAATAGTTCCAGATTACCTTTCTAATGATGATGACTATTGCATTGTAATGCACGCAGATGGTGCAGGTACAAAGTCATCTTTAGCGTATATATACTGGAAAGAAACTGGTGATGCTTCTGTGTGGAAAGGAATAGCGCAAGATGCCATTATAATGAATACTGATGATTTATTATGCGTTGGAGCTCTTGATAACATTCTTTTATCTTCTACCATTGGTCGAAACAAGAATAATATTCCCGCTGAGGTGTTATCCGGTATAATAAACGGTACGGAAGAAGTATTAGAAAATCTACGCAAGCATGGCATGGGAATTCATTCAACGGGTGGTGAAACTGCTGATGTTGGCGATTTGGTACGAACGATTATTGTTGACTCAACCGTAGTGTGTAGGATGAAAAAGAGTGATGTTATTGATAATGCCAATATTAGGCCTGGAGATGTTATTGTAGGCTTGGCATCGTATGGCAAAGCTTCTTATGAGGACGAATATAATGGCGGAATGGGTAGTAATGGCTTAACCTCTGCTCGTCATGATGTATTTAATAAAAATAATGCTGAAAAGTTTTCGGAAAGCTTTGATCCTGCTGTTCCTGAAGATCTGGTTTACTCAGGTAACATAAAACTTACTGATATGGTTAATGTGGGGGAAGAAGAGGTTAGTGCGGGTAAATTGGTACTATCTCCTACGCGTACATATGCACCAATTATTAAGAAGGTATTAGATACACACAGAGCGCAAATTCATGGAATGGTTCATTGTAGCGGAGGTGCGCAAACCAAGGTGTTACATTTTGTTGATGATGTACATGTTATAAAGGATAACCTATTTCCAATACCACCGCTTTTTAAATTAATTCAAGAGCAAAGTAAAACAGAGTGGAAAGAAATGTATAAAGTGTTTAATATGGGGCATAGAATGGAGTTGTATGTTCCAGAATCAATAGCAGCAGATATTATACAAATTTCCAAATCGTTTAATGTTGATGCACAGATAATAGGTCGCGTTGAAGAAAGTGCAGAGAAAAAATTGACGATTAACTCCGAATACGGTACCTTTCATTATTAGCTTAGCTTAAAGGACTTTAACTGAATTAGGGGTGTCCTTACCGATAAAGGCTAGTTCAATTTTATTAATTTTACAATACAAATTCAATCATAAACTGTGTTAGAAAAGTTAGAAGAAATAAAGAGAAGGTGGTCAGAAGTTGAGCTTAAACTTGCTGACCCTAAGGTAATTGGGGATATGAAGGAGTTTAAAAAGTTTAATAAGGAGTACAAGGAATTAACCGATGTTGTTAATATATACGAGGTGTACAAAAAGGTGGTTGATAACGTAAGCTTTAATAAAGAGGTGTTAGAAACTGAGAAGGATGAAGAAATGCGAGAAATGGCCAAAGCTGATTTGGTAGAGTTGGAGGCCAAACAGGAACAGCTAGAAGAGGAAATTAGGTTTATGTTAATACCCAAAGACCCTGAAGATGAAAAGAATTGTGTACTAGAGATTAGAGCAGGAACAGGAGGGGATGAAGCAAGTATATTTGCTGGTGACCTTTTTAGAATGTATACTCGATTTTGTGAAAATAAAGGCTTAAAAATGGAAGTAGTAGACTCCAATGAAGGTACCATGGGTGGGTTTAAGGAGATAATATGTGATATAACCGGAGATAATGCCTATGGTATAATGAAATTTGAGGCTGGGGTGCACCGCGTGCAAAGGGTGCCTAACACGGAAACAATGGGTAGAGTACATACTTCCGCCGCTACAGTATTGGTGATGCCTCAAGCGGATGAAGTGGATGTAAATATCAACCCTGCGGATTTAGAAATACAATTTGCGCGATCAGGTGGAGCTGGAGGGCAAAATGTAAACAAAGTAGAAACCAAAGTAATGCTTACGCATAAACCTTCTGGAATTGTGGTTACATGTCAAAAGGAAAGGTCTCAACTCGGTAATAGGGAAATTGCTATGCAAATGTTACGAGCTAAATTATATGAAATGGAATTGGCTAAACATTTAGATAGCCAATCTGATAAACGAAAGTCTATGGTCTCTACAGGAGATAGATCGGAGAAAATCAGAACATACAACTATCCGCAAAACAGAATTACTGATCATCTGTCTCTTATACACATCTGACGCTGCCGACGATGTGCGTTGTGG
>CAXHCC010000179.1:0-5469 GCA_964014945.1 uncultured bacterium
AATTGAAGGGGGCTATTTTTAATGAATTTAACTACTCCGAAAACACCCAACATGTACCGCGCCAATATAAAAGCTGGTTTGGAAGTGGATATCGTTTTAAAAAAAGACCAACGCACTGGTAAACTTACCAGAGGAATCGTGAAACATATACTAACCAGCGCAGCATTGCATACAAGAGGTATTAAAGTGCAACTAACAAGCTATCAAATAGGTAGAGTGCAACATATCATTTCGAAATAGCCCGAAAGCTAATTCCCTTTACACGCAAAGTATTGAGCATTTATAACTAATATTTGGTTAATTTGCAGCAACCAATCTATATAGCATTATGTTAGCGAGCGAATTTAGTGAAACATGTACCATGTATGAAGGATTTCAGGTATGGGAAATTGAAAACATGGAAGCCTTTTTTAAGGGGAATGAAATATTAGCTACTATTTTTAAGGATCAATACCAATTCCCCATTAGCGAATTTGTTGAGAAAAGAGGAGAAATTCAACAGAGCGACTATGAAATAATGGAATCTTTACTTAGGTTGGTTGATGATAAAACCTTCTTTATTTTCACACTTCATGACAAAAACCATTTAGAATTAATTGCTATGCAGAAAATGAAGGTTATGAATTTTGGTATGGATATTGAAAAAATTAAGAATGACTGCGTTTACGCAATGATAATGGATAAAAAGAAATAGAAAGACTCATTGAGAGGCCTAACCATAGGCTAACGATCAGTTTAAAGCTCACAAATTCTTATGTGTTAAACTAACACACTCCTTTACTTTATTTTTTCATTACACTACGCACAAAGTCCCGTTTACTACCTATTGCTTCCCTCCCACACAAAGGTTTTCTTATTCATAATTCTATTTACATAACTTTTGCATTGTAAACGATTGTTATGAAACTACTTTTTACGTATATATTTACTTTGTTGGTACAAGCTATTGTAGCTCAAAATGACAGTATTAAAAGCAGTTTTCCTACTCACTCAAACAATACGCAAGCAAGCATATTAGAACAATATGTAATGGAAGGTTTAAACAATAATTTAGCCTTACTACAACGTAATCTAGAATACAGTAAAAGTATTGAAAACCTAAAACAAGCAAGAGCGTTATTTTTGCCAAAAATTACGGCGAGTTCAGATTATACACTTGCACAAGGAGGTAGATCCTTTGACTTGTCGGTAAACGATATGTTATCACCTGAACTCCAACCCTTGCTACAAGCCTTAAAAGATGCCAACCTAAGTTTGTTTAGAGATAATAGCATACAACTATTACCTAACAATTTTCACGAAACCAAAGTAAGATTAATACAACCTTTATTTAATACCGATGTATTTTATAATTACAAAGCGCAAAAACATCTTATTAGCATGGAAGATGCCAAACGTAATGTGTTTATAAACGAATTGACAAACGATATAAAAGTGGCTTACTTTCAATACATGCAAGCAACTGATGGAATAAAAATTTACGAATCAGGTATAGTTACTTTAAAAGAGCTTGTTAGGTTAAATAAGAGCTTAGTAGTAAATGGCATACGTACGAAAGACTATATATATAAAGCAGAATACGAGTTAAGTAGAATAGAAATGGAAATAGTTGAAATAAGAAAGCAGCAGGAATTGTCCAAAGCATATTTCAACTTTTTATTAAACAGAGATTTAGAAGCGGATATAATTGAAGAAAGCAATACACAAAATAACGTACATGCTGAAGCCTTAGAAGAATCGATAGCACTAGCATTACAAAACAGGCAAGAACTAGCCCAAATGCAAAGCGCCATATTTGCTACTAAAAACCTTTATCAATTAAATAAAGCTAACAGGTGGGTGCCGACTGCAGCTGTAGTAACGGATGCTGGTTACCAAGGTGATGCCTATAAATTCACAGCTAAAGAGGAGTTTTGGTTGGTGCAACTTAAAATGAAATGGGATGCATTTAATGGTGGAGCAAAAAAAGCAAGTATGCAAAAAGCAAAGATTGATATGGAGATTTTAGAAAGTAAATCTCTTGAGCTAAAACAACAAATAACGCTACAAACTATTAACGCATACAACAATTACCTCGCCGCACAAAACATGCTAGAACTTTCTAAAATAAGCTTAAAAAGCGCCAAACAGTCGTTTGATATTATTGCAAAACAATACAACAAAAACACGGTAATACTAATTGAATACTTGGAGGCTCAAAATAAGTATACAAAGGCTCAAATAGATGTTTCAATAGCAAAAAAAAATTTAAGCATTAATCAAACAGAATTAGAGAAAGTAATTGCTAACTCACAATAAAAAACGTTTTGAAAAAACCTACTCATTTCCTACTAACCATTTTACTTCTAGCTGGTGTTGCTTTCCATCAGAGCTGCAACCCCAACTACGAAGACAAGTATGTGAACACCCCAAACGACACAATATCTGTTGAAGTAAATGAGCTAAAATTGAGCGACGAGTTATTAACTGTTAACACTACAGGCGTTTTAGGTTCCGCATCGGAAGTAAAATTATCCTTTTATATAGGTGGTATTATTAATAAGGTTTTTGTTAAAGAAGGAAGTTATTTTAAAAAAGGTGACACCTTAGCTCAGTTAAACTTGTCAGAAATTAACGGAAAAGTAAAACAAGCAAAAGAGGCGTTAAATATGCAACAAAGAGAACGAGAACGAGTGCGAAGTCTTTATAACGACAGTGCCGCTACATTGCAACAATTACAAAACATTAATACTGCGTACGAAGTTGCAAAAGCGGATTACAACATTGCCATATTTAATCAGCAACATGCTACCATTATCGCTGATTTTAATGGTAAGGTATTAATTCAATTTGGAGAAGAAGGTGAACTAATTGGTCCCGGAATGCCCTTATTTTATGTTGGCAACAATAATAATTCATCTTGGGTAATACGTGTTAACCTTACTGATAAAGACATTCTTAAAACAGCATTAGGCGATAAAGCCTTAATACATTTTGACCCCTACGAAAAACCATTTAGTGCAAGGGTAACCAAAATTGCAGAACAAGCAGAATTAAATAACAGCTTATTTGAAATAACATTAACACTATACCCAGATAAAAGAAAGCTTAAAAATGGATTTATCGGAAAAATAGACCTCTCCCCTTCACTGCAAGACGCACACTTTAAAATACCCATTAAAGCTATAGCAGAAATGGATAAAGAGAAAGCAATTATTTATTTAGCCAATGGCAATAGGGTAATTAGAAAAAAAGTACAACCTATAAAAGTAAGAGACAACTATTTTATTGTTGCTAGAAACAAACTAAAAGAAGGTGATTTACTAATTCTGACTCGTGTAAATAGATTATCCTCAAAGTCTATTATATCAATTGACAAGCACGTACCAAACCTTAACTAAGCCCCATGAAGCTTACTGAATTTTCTATAAAATACTCACAATTCATTGGCGTACTCGTAGTACTTTCGGTTTTATTGGGTGGTTTGTCATATATCAACATGCCAAAATCGGAAGACCCCGCTTTACATTTACCAATGTATTATGTAATAGCGCTTTACCCAGGTGCATCTTCTGAAACCATGGAAAAATTGGTTACTACCCCTTTAGAGGAGTCGATATCAGAAATTGACGATATGACTAAAATAACCTCTAGAAGTAAAGATGGTATCACCTTTATTAGGTTAGAAGGAAATTTTGAAGGAGACCCACACAAGCAACATCAAGAAATTTTAAGACAAGTAAATGCGGCGCGAGAATTTTTACCTGAGGATATTGCCTATTTACGCGTGCATGATATAAGACCTACTTCTATGTATCAAATGGCAATTACATCGGAAGATGGAAATTATGGTAAAATGCTTGCCCTAGCCGAAAAAATAGAACGCCAAGTATTAGAAATAAACGGCATTCTACAAGTTTCAATAAGGGCCAATCCAGAAGAAGAAATTCGTGTTAGCCTGGATTTTCAAAAAATTGCACAGTTAAAAATACCTTTATCAGACATTATTGGTTTACTGCAAAGTAGCAATGCCGTTATTCCTGGTGGAATAATAAATGCAGGAAATAAAGTACTTAATATAAAAACCAGCGGTGGATTTGAATCCTTACTTGATATTGAGAACACTGTCATTAAAAACGATAATGGCAGAATTACCTATTTAAAGGACATTGCTACAGTTAATATTGATTATGCAGATCAAACTTATTTTGCACGGTTTAATAATACAAGCGCAATTTATGTAAACATTACTCCAAAATTTGATGTAAACATTTTACAGATTAATGAAAAGCTGCTCGCTATAATGGAAAAGGAAAGAGAGCAACTTCCATCGGGCATAGAATTACACACAGCATTTGAACAAGCCACTGCGGTATCTGAAAGAATTTCAGGGTTCTTTTTAAATCTCATTAAAGGGGTATTAGTAGTAGGTTTTATCATTCTACTTTTTTTAGGCGCCCGCCCTTCCTTAATTATTATGACCATTATACCATTGTCAATTATAATAGCCATAGGCGCCTTAGATATAGCAGGGTTTGGTATTCATCAAATATCAATTGTGGGCTTGGTAATTGCACTAGGCTTGCTTGTTGATAATGCAATAGTAGTAATTGAGAATATATTATTTTTTCAAGAAAAAGGTTATAACCTAAGGGATGCTGCGCTTAAAGGAACTTCTGAAGTTGGACCGGCCATAATCAGCTCAACCGCCACTACAGTACTTGCATTTTACCCTTTAAGTCAATTGGGAGGTGCAGCTGGCGCCTTTTTAAAATCAATGCCGCTAATTGTCATCTTTGCATTAGTGGCTTCACTAATATTAGCACTCACATTTTCTCCATTACTATCATCAAGGTTTTTAAAGCCACCTAAACCAGGTTCAGTAAACCTTCAAAAATTCTTGGAAAAGTTTATTAATGGATCATATGAAAAGTTGTTGCGACGCACGCTAAATAAGCCAATGCAAGTAATTACAATTGCCATTTCATTATTAGTTGCAAGCATATTATTGTTCCCTATTGTTGGTGTTACCTTTTTTCCTAATGCAGATAAACCCTTGCTATTTATAAATATTAAAGCGCCAAGTGGCAGTAATGTAGAAGAAACAGATAAAGCAGTTAAACATGTTGAAGCGCTTCTAGACACATCGCGCTTGGTTAAAAACTATTCTTCTAATATAGGAAACGGAAATGCTTATATCTATTACAACAGAGAGGTTCTTCCATTTGGCCAAGAATACGGACAAATAATTGTAAATCTAAATGAGTGGAACCCAAGAGAATTCTATCCTTTTTTAGGTACCCTCAGGGAGCATTTTGACAAATACCCACATGCCGTCATTACTACTTCCGAATTAAAGAACGGACCTCCTATTGAGGCGCCTATAACGCTAAAATTACTTGGTGATGATTTAGATACCTTAAAAAGGTACGCAGATAAACTAGCTGTCTCTTATACACATCTCCGAGCCCACGAGACCCGGAATAATCT
>CAXHCC010000180.1:0-5454 GCA_964014945.1 uncultured bacterium
CACAACGCACATCGTCGGCAGCGTCAGATGTGTATAAGAGACAGTCTCTACATTACCTAAAGGCTTATATATCAAAGTTGCTTGTTTTACATTAATCATAGGTTCGTTTATAATTGGTCGTTGGGGTATTTGGAATTATTTTCCTTATGCATTGGTGTATTCTGATAGTTACTTGTACTATGCGGTGGCAGAGGATATTTCTAAGGGTATATGGCCTAGCTTTCATTGGATGGGGGCAGGCTATCCATTATTGATTTCTTTGTCACGTTTATTTTCGGATACCTCGTTTTCTGTTGTATTATTGCAGCAACTACTTTCGTTGCTTGCTGTTGGCCTATCATTATATGCATTTATTGATAATGTTAAGAAGTTTCTATTCATAGCGCTATTCGGTATTATATACCTGCTGTCTGATACTGTAATAAAATGGGAGCTAGCAGTTTTCCCGGATTCCGCAATTGCTAGCGGCTTAATAATTAGTACAGCCTTTTTTTACCTGTCCTTAATTAAAAATGGTCGTTATTATCCCTATTTTCTTGGCATAACTTTATTTTATGTTATTGCCTTAAGGTCTTCGTCTGTTTATCTAATTCCAATTGTTGTTTTTGTAGCAATTGTATATTTCAGGTTTCATCTATCTAAGCACGCATATCGCTTTGTTCTCACCTTTCTGATTTCTTGTACGTTGTTGGCTACCTACAACTTGCTGTTTTCTCAAGGGAATAAATTTAGTATAATCACTTATGGTCGTTTAGATCCTAGTTATACTACTATTAATGCATTTGTTGACTCTACTACTGCAAAGCCAAAACCACCTAAAATTGTTAATAATAGCGTTAACGTAGGCAAAGTATTTACTTATTTGGATCCAGAAAGTGATTTGTATACGTACTTATACAGTTGGAAGCCGGAAAAGTTATCCATTGCAATAATTAATTGCCGTCATGGAATTATTGCCAATAAAGTTAACCAAGACAGTATTAGCATTTGTAATAAGGGTAATTGGAAGTATGCACAATGTACAACAATATCAAAGTCTAATTATGGTAATGTGTCAACGGATTCAATGGTAGCCCTAATTAATGGTTATAATATTAGAGATTTGAGTTTCAAAAATTTCCTAAGATATCAGTTAGTATATCACGGAAATATTAAATTAAATTATAATCAGGCCTATTGGGGTGTTTTAAATGGTGCATATACTACCACAGCAAGTAAAGAAAATTTCGTATTTCATTTCTATAATAACGATAAAGAAATACGACACATAGCACAATATGCTTTAAAAGATAATTACAGTCGTACTGATTACCCTGATTTTGATAAGCAGTTCACGAAATTAAAAAGTTCATTTATTTTTAAGGCTTATGATATATTTAATGAGCTAGTTTCGAAACGAATTTTTAGAAATTATATATGGCTGATACTAAGTGCTGTTGGGTTATTGTATTATATTTATGTGTTTATTAAATCCTCGTTTAAAGATATGAATGCAGTTCTTCCTATTTTTATTGGTTGTATCTTATTGGGAAGCTCAACGGTTTTTATCATCTTTGGTGATCCATTGCCAAGATATAGCTTTACTACGGAATTTGGGTATTATTTAATAAGTCTGTTATTTGTTTATGATCTTTGCAAGATGTTTGCTATTAACAAGATATTAAAGCGGTGATGTGTGGAGATAATAAAGCAAGTGTGCAATGTGTAGTAATAATTTTGATGACCTGTAATAATGTTAAGGAATAAAACCGTTGCGGTAGTGGTGCCGGCTTATAATGAAGAATCACAAATTCAAATGGTATTATCGACAATGCCAAGCTTTGTTGATCGTATTATTGTAATTAATGACAACTCCAACGACAAAACAGAAGAGGTAGTTAAGCAATATATTCTTACAGAAAACGAAAGCACCTCTACAAAACTTGAGAAGTCTTCAGACAAAATAAAGTCTAATCAATTTAATAGGGCTGATAGGGTTGTTCAAGACTTATACGAAGAAGAGGTTAAGGATCTAACGCCATTTGAAATTGTAGCTGGTAATATTTATGAAGATAGAATTGTGCTAATTAATCACAAGGTAAATGCTGGTAAAGGTGCGGGTATAGTTACGGGTTACAAAGTTTCGAGAGATTTGGGAATTGATTGTGTAGCAACGATGGATGGAGATGGGCAAATGGATCCAGATGAATTGGAATCCATATGTTTGCCAATAATAGAAGATAATATTGACTATGTAAAAGGTAATAGATTGATACATAGGAGTGCTTTGCTTGTTATTCCAAAGGTTAGATATATTGGCAACTCCATACTTTCTATATTAACTAAGCTAGCTTCTGGATATTGGCGCGTTTCGGATTCTCAAACTGGATATACAGCCATTGGCAACAAAGCCCTTAATTCTATCCGAATTCACGAGATTTATAAAAAATACGGTTATCCCAATGATGTGCTGGTAAAGTTGAATATTGCAATGTGCAGTATAAAGGAAGTAGAAATTAAACCGGTATATGATGTAGGAGAAAAGTCAAAAATGAAAATATGGAAGATAATACCAACGCTTTCGTGGTTATTGTTTAAATCCTTTTTTAAACGATTGTGGCTAAAGTATTTTTTTAGAGATTTTCACCCTCTTTTTTTATTATATAACCTTTCCTTTCTTTTAGGGTTTGGAACAATTGCCTATGGCATTAAAATAGTAAACTATTGGCTGGTAGGTACTGTTATTAATCCACTTACAATTTTAGCTTTTTCATTTTTGTGTATAAGTGGTTTTCAATCACTCCTTTTTGCTATGTGGATGGATATGCAGGATAATGAAAGACTCTATAAATAATCAAAAATCAGCTGGCAAAATCAAGTTCCTATTGATGCTTCTCAGCATAGCTGTTGGGGTAATATTGTTTATCTTTTTAATTAATAAGTACGGTGATTTTAATCCTGATAATGTTGGTTTAGGATTAAATACAACTACTGTTATAAACTATAGTGAATCGAGTGCTTTGAATGCCATACCAGATGAAAATTTATCGAATACATTCGATGAAGTGGTAGAATATGTAGTAAAAGATTCAAGCAATTATCAAGTGATTTGGATAGGTGCGTCACAATTGCATGCTATTAACGATTATCATCCAGGAGAAAAGCTAGCCTATCACGTTGCAAATTATGAAAATATGCAGGATGGTGTGTTACATACTCAGTTTACCACTTCGAACGCAGGTTTGCACGATATTCTCGGTATGTTTCTGTATATCCTAAGAAAAGGAGCTGTTCCGGATTTAATAGTAATTCCACTGGTATATGATGACCTACGTGAACGGGCAATTCAGCAAAGAATTATAAAAGACATAAAGGAAGAAGATTTATTAAAGTTATCTAAAAACACAAGCGAGCATTTTAGGCAAGCCTTGTCAAACACCAACAGAACTAATTACGGCGTAAGTAGTTCTGATGTTATAATTGATGAAACTCCACAAAAAGAACTAGAAGATTGGATAATTAAATCATTTGGTACAATTTATCCTAGGTTTAAGAAAAGAAAAGCAGTTGTTAGTAGATTAATAGCTGATTATTTTATATACAGTGAAAAGGTGTACAGCGCAGTCTATGGATCGGTTAGTGCATCAGGAGGGATCAGATATCCTAGAATATCTGATTCACTGAAAAAATGGAACTTATGCGCATTGAATGATATAGTGCGAATTGCTGATGAATACAATATTCGTTGTCTGTTTTATAGGCAGCCTATTCGGCCAACATCAAGTAGTTTTTATCATGAACTACCTGAGTATGATCACTTTTATTTTGAACAGGTGGAAAAATTTAAGCGTGATTCAAATAAGGTGTATTTTGCTGATTTACATGGGTTGGTACCAGTAAACTTATGGGGGGTAACAAACATAAATGAGCCTGACGTTTTTCATTTTAAAAAGGAAGGACACCAATTGCTTGGTGAAAAAATATCAAAGTTAACTAGGGATATTTTAAGTAAATAATATGCTATTTAACAGTTGGGGTTATATTATATTGTTTTTGTTTTTAGGCACCTTTATATATTGGAGTATAAAGCCGTCTTGGAGGATATACCTAATAGCGTTAGGGGGTATCGCATTTTATTGTTTTTGGCGATGGGAGTTTGTATTCTTAATGATTCTATCACCTACACTTGATTATATATGTGCTGCCCAGGTTTATAAAACGTCCGATGAAAAGCGTAGGAGAATTTGGCTGTATACTACAATTTCTATAAATATTGGCCTATTAGTCTTTTTCAAATACACCTACTTCATCTATGGAAGCGTTCAGTATTTATCCTCTTTATTTGGAGTTGCATTGCCAGATTTGCTGGTTAAAATAATACTTCCATTAGGGATTTCATTTTATACCTTTCATTCAATTAGTTATACTATAGATGTTTATCGTGGAGTGATTAAGCCAATAGGGAAGTTTTCTACATTTCTAGCTTATGTTACTTTTTGGCCGCAATTGATGGCAGGGCCAATTCTTAGGCCCGGTGAAGTTCTCCCGCAGTTGATGGTTCCAAGAAATTTTAATTTGAGGAGGTTTTCTTTCGGTTTGGAACGAATTATAATTGGGTTATTTAAAAAAGTTGTAATTGCTGATAGCTTTGCAGTAGCTGTTGATTTTGCATTTGGTTACGATTATTTTTCATTATCAGCTTTTGATGTGTGGGTGTCTGCATTTTTATTTGGGTTTCAAATTTATTTTGATTTTTCCGGCTATTCTGACATTGCAATAGGTTCTGCTCGCTTGTTAGGTGTTGAGTTTCCTGAAAACTTTAATTGGCCTTATATTGCCAAGTCTCCCAAAGAGTTCTGGAGAAGGTGGCATATTTCTTTGTCGTCGTGGATAAGAGATTATTTGTATTTACCGCTTTCTGGTCAAAAATTTGGCACTAAAAGTGAAGGAGGAATTTCCACTGCCGGATTAAAAAATCAAAATACAACAGTTGCTTTAATTGTTACTTGGTGTATTATGGGTTTATGGCATGGTGCATCATGGAATTATGTATTGTGGGGGGTGTATCATTCTTTATTCATTTTTTTATTCAGAAAGATGCGGGTGTTTGATTGGTTAGAGAAAAATATAAGTGTTATCTCGTGGGGTGTTACTTTAGTAATATCCATGTTGGGTTGGATATTTTTTAGGGCTCAAAGTGTGGAACAAGCCTTTGTTATGTATGAAAAATTATTTCACGTAGATCAATATATATTATATCTTAAAAAGTTGCCAGCAATTTATTATTACTCTGTTGCTTCTTGTCTCATTTCTTTGTGTATTTTGCATCTTTTAAAGTATAGAATGAAACTATTTGATAGGAAATTTGGTTTAGCTTTACGCTATTCTTGTATTGCAGTAATGTTTGCGCTAGTGGTATTATTTTTGGATAATGAAACCCAATTTATCTATTTTCAATTTTGACAACTAATGAAT
>CAXHCC010000181.1:0-5439 GCA_964014945.1 uncultured bacterium
ATTATTCCGGGTCTCGTGGGCTCGGAGATGTGTATAAGAGACAGACGTATGCCCTTGGAACAGATTTTCAACCAATCACAAAGAAGAGGATTTTGCGGCAAATAAAGAGTTATTGGAAATGAATAGTAAAGATTGGCACGAGCTAACCGAAGTAACTTTCAAAAAAGTATTCAAGGGCTCCGCGGTTAAACGAACCAAATTTAGTGGCTTAAAAAGAAACTTGTCTTTTATAAAAAAAGCTTAAGCTTTTACTACCCCATTATACACCTCTACGATAATTTCTTTATACTGGCTGCCAAAAGTGCTCAAACACCACAACATCAATAACATTTTTTCATCTGGCTTTAGCCATCTTAGAGACTTATATAATTCCTTACGAAAAAGAGTTTTGTCGAAACTCACCTTTTGCAAAATACTTTTACTTAATTCGAACATATATTTTGTATTAAGGATTATCTAATTCAGTTATTCTAATTTACAAATTGTAAAACGGAATTAACTTAAGAAGGATACGTAATTAGAGTTGTAATTACTAACAAATTGTTAACAATTACTCAACTCCCCACCTAAAAGACTTATTGTCAAGTCCTATTAAATCAATTACTCGGTCAATCACTGTAGATGCCAACTGTTCAACAGTAGAAGGGTTGCTATAAAAGGATGGACTTGCGGGACAAATAATACCACCAGCTTCGGTAACAGCTTTCATATTATTGATATGAATAAGATTTAGCGGTGTTTCTCGTGTAACTAAAATAAGCTTTCTACGCTCCTTCAGCATAACATCTGCTGCTCTGGTGGTAAGATCGTTTGATATTCCAGCTGCAATTCTTCCCATTGTCCCCATGGAGCATGGACAAACAACCATTACATCATACTTAGCAGATCCTGAAGCAAATGGAGCAAAGAAGTCTGATGGTTCAAATAATTTAAACGGAAGGTTCTCGTAATCCTTATTATTCAATTCATGTTGCCATACATCTTTCGCATTAGTAGACATTATAACTCCTACATCTTCGATTAGCGAATCAAGGCTTGCTAGTTTTTCCAATAAGACTTTAGGATAAATAGCGCCACTCGCCCCCGTAATTGCAACAACAATTTTCTTTTTAGCTGAAAAAGAGTTCATACCAAAAAAGTTTTAATATTACGAGAAACAGCTTAGTTAAGAATACTAACCTGGTATGAAAGCATTAAGGACATCGTCACATTGAGTTGTTTCTCCCCAGTGTCAGGATGAATTCGGGCACCGTCAAACAGTGATCTACTAAACCTATACGTTATTGCAAATCCTGAAGCCATTACAAAGGAAAAACCTGTATGCCAAGAAAACTCATTCTTATTAAAAGTTCTAGGCAAGATATTATTCTCACCTGGAGGAGCAGCAACTTCTTTTTGATTTGTTAATCGAGCATAACTAATTCCAGTTGCTAAAATTAAACCTGGCGGTGCGCCAATTAATTTGTCCAACTTATATTGAAGCAATAGCGGAAACTCTAAATAATTTAGCTGAACGTAGTACCCTGGACCTAAACGGGCTGAATCTTCCAAGGCATAAAAATTTGTCCAATATCTTGTTCCTCTTTCAACATAATTCGCTTCAACCTGAAAGCCCATCATTCCTCCAACATTGGAATTAAGAAATATCCCTCCCCTCATTCCATATTTATGAAATCCTTTACGTCCGTCTGCGGTTAGTTGGCTGGTGGTAACACCTTGCCCCAATCCTACCGTTAAGATTTCGTACTGCGATCTTCTACGTTGAGCTTGTACTTCTAACGTAGTAATAATAACAAGCAATAATAAAATCAGTTTTCTCATTAATCTTTTATTCTATGCCATAACCTTAGCTAAGGCCCTAGGTCAAATTTTGTCAAACAAATTTACAATAATATTTATAACCTTGCTTTTTTGGCAACAAAATCTTTTAGATAGAATGGTTCATAGTATGCAACATCCATAAAGTTTTTGTTTAAATACATGTTATAAGAGGGTTCTCCCATACCCTTTGCACTTAACTCCATACCGTCCATAACCGTCGCGTTATCCACATTATCAAACACAGACCTACATTTATTGGCACCGTTTCCAAAGAAAATTACGTTATGCCTCTCTAAAATATTTGCAAATGAATTGTCATCAATTATTAACGCAGAAATAGGTTGCACCTCCTCGTTATCAAGGTTATACAACCCACAATACACTTCCATGCGTCTTGCATCAATCATTGGGCAAAATAAGGTCATTTCGTCAAATTTATCTACATTCTGTTGAACAACCATATTTGCCAAATATCTTAAAGTATCAACAGCAATTAACGGCTTATTTAGTGCATAACACAAGCCCTTTGCGGTGCTCACTCCTATCCTTAAACCCGTATATGAGCCTGGTCCACTACTTATTGCAATAGCATCCATTTTAGACAGTTTCAAATTGGCATCGCACAATACATCATCAATGAAGGTGGTCAAGTTTTCAGCGTGCGTGTAACCAGTATTTTGTTCTTTGGTAGCAACTATATCCCCGTCCACAGCAACGGATACACTGCAAACTGTAGTAGACGTTTCAATATTTAAAATACTTACCATTATTTATTCTCAACCTGAACACAATTAGCAATTTTTACCGCTTGCTCAACTACATCTTCCACGTCACTTTCAATCTCACCATTTGCCAAAGCAACTCCCATCCTTCTGTATTTACGAGATATTTCTTTACCAAAAATTCTCACATCCGAATTATTATAAGTGAGCGCTTCCGCTATCCCGATGTAATTTACCACTTCACCTTCCTCCTTTGCAAGAATTACTGCACTAGCGCCTACACTTTTTTGAATTATTTCAGGGATAGGTAAACCCAACACCGCTCGTGCATGCAGTTCAAACTGTGAGAAATTTTGGGTGTTGGCTAATGTAACCATACCAGTGTCATGAGGACGTGGTGACAGCTCAGAAAAATACACACCATTATCTGTTAAAAAAAACTCCACTCCCCAAATTCCTTCTCCTCCCAATGCAGTTGTTATTTTTCCGGCCATTTCTTGTGCGCTATCAATATCTTCACTTTTAACCTGTGCAGGTTGCCAACTTTCCTGATAATCGCCTCTTTCTTGCCGATGACCAATGGGCTTACAAAACAAGGTAGGTGCATTTTTTTGAGTAACTGTTAACAACGTAATTTCAGTATTGAAATTGATTAACTCCTCAACAATCACCTCTACATAGTCTCCCCTCTTTCCCGATTGTGCATATAACCATGCATTTTGAATTTCATCCTTATGATGAACTATAGACTGTCCTTTACCAGACGAACTCATTAATGGTTTAACAACACATGGCAATCCAATCTCTCCAACACATGAAACAAGCTCTTCCTCAGATGAAGCATAATTATATTTTGCTGTACGAATTCCCAAATCCATTGCAGCTAAATCTCTAATGGCTTTTCTATTCATTGTAAAATTAGCCGCTTTTGCACTCGGTACTACTTGTATACCGCTCTTCTCATATCCATAAAAACGTTCCGTCCTTATTGCTTCTATTTCAGGAATAATAATATCAGGCTGATATTGTTCAACAATTCTATCCAATGCCTCACCATCCAGCATATTAATCACTACGCGCTCATCTGCAAGTTGTTGCGCAGGTGCGTTATTGTATGAATCCACAGCAATGACAAATTGCCCTAAACGTTTAGCAGCAATAACGAACTCTTTCCCTAACTCCCCTGAGCCAAGAAGCATAATTTTCTTCATGCAATTAATATAATAGATTATTGTATGGGTATCTTTTCTGATGAATCTCTTTAACCGTATCGTAAACTATCCTCTTAAATGCATCAATATTTTCTTTCTGCGCAGCAGATATAAAGACACAATTACTAGCGGTTTTACTCATCCAAGATTTTTTCAATTGCTCCAAACTGATGTTTTCTTTTAAAATTGGCGTTAAATCATCTGCATCTTTTTCTACAAAAGTAAAAGCATCAATTTTGTTAAACACCATTAAAGTATTTTTGTCTCCAGCACCAATTTCCATTAACGTTTCGTTTACAACATTAATATGATCCTCAAAATCTGAATGCGAGATATCAACTACATGAATTAAGACATCTGCCTCTCTCACCTCATCTAAAGTAGATTTAAACGACTCTACCAAAGTAGTAGGGAGCTTTCGAATAAAACCCACCGTATCCGAAAGTAAAAATGGTAAATTTTCTATAACCACTTTTCGTACTGTGGTATCAAGCGTAGCAAACAACTTATTTTCTGCAAACACCTTACTTTTGCTTAGCATATTCATTATGGTTGATTTACCAACATTCGTATAGCCAACTAAAGCAACTCTGACCATTTGCCCCCTATTCTTTCGCTGCGATTCCATTTGCTTATCAATAGTCTTTAAACGCTCTTTAAGCAATGATATTCTAGATCGAATAATTCGCCTATCCGTTTCAATTTCCGTTTCACCAGCCCCTTTCATACCAATCCCCCCTTTAATACGGTCAAGATGGGTCCACATATTAGTTAAACGTGGTAACAGATAGATGGATTGAGCAAGCTCAACCTGTGTTTTGGCATGTGCGGTTCTTGCTCGTGCAGCAAAAATATCAAGAATTAACCGGGTCCTATCTACTACTTTAACCTGAGAGTCCTTGTGGTCATTTATAAATTTCTCCAAATTTCTCTGTTGAGCAGGCGAAAGTTCATCGTCGAAGATAACAAGATCAACTTTATTAGATTTTACATATGCTCGTACCTCATTTAACTTACCACTCCCTAAAAATGTTCTTGCATCCGGATTTTGTAATTTTTGTGTAAATCTTTTTAACACCGTTGCTCCAGCAGTAAGCGCTAAAAACTCTAACTCATCAAGATACTCATCAGAAAGCTTTGCGTTTTGCTCCTGAGTTATTAAACCTACTAATACAGCTTTCTCCTGTTCTTTGGTGGTACTAAACACGCTATATAAATTGCAGAATTACTTTTTTAACGTTTGGACGTATGCTATAACAGCATTTATTTCTTGATCCGTTAAATGATCCTTATAGGGAGGCATTGAACCTTCCCCTTCCAGTACCCTTTTCTTCATTTCTTGTTCGCTAAAGTTGGAAATTGTTAAATTAAGTCCCATAGCACCTTTTTCACCTCCCTTTCCATGGCATTGCTCACATGAAGTTTTATAAATCGCTTCACCATGAATAACTAAATTGTATGTTGAAGAGGACGTATCTGACACAGATTGTGGAAGATTCGAAAGATCACCTTTATTTCTTTTTTTATTTACTTCAGCCAAACCATAAGCACCAATAATTAGAAGTAACGACAGAATCGCTAAGCCCTTATTCTGCTTTTTAAATCCAATAATAGCAACAGGAATCGACGCAAAGACCATTGCAATTTTAATGGTCAAAAGGGTTGTTGCACCAATTATATAAATC
>CAXHCC010000182.1:0-5420 GCA_964014945.1 uncultured bacterium
CACCGATATTACGAGCTCTAAGTTAGAGAATGAAGATAAAATCGTAGGTGCTGTATCTACAATTCTTGTTTCAAATATTGAGGAAAATCCTTTCCAACCTCGTACCAATTTTGAGGAAGAGGCTTTGCAAGAACTTTCAGATTCCATTAAAGAGCATGGTATTATTCAGCCTATAACAGTTCGAAAGCTTGGCTATGATAAATACCAATTAATCTCCGGGGAAAGGAGATTTCGAGCATCTCAAATTGCCGGTTTAAAAGAGGTACCTGCCTATATTCGTATTGCGAATGATCAAACAATGCTAGAAATGGCGTTAGTTGAAAATATTCAAAGAGAAAACTTAAATGCAATTGAGGTAGCGATTAGTTATAAGCGACTTATTGATGAATGTAAACTCACCCAAGAGCAGTTGTCACAGAAAGTGAGTAAGAAACGTGCTACGGTTGCAAATTATTTAAGATTACTTAAACTTCCGCCAGAAATACAACTTGGATTACAAAACGCAAGTATTACTATGGGGCATGCGCGTGCGCTGGTTAATATTTTGGACGGAAACGAACAAATGGAAGTGTTTAATAAGGTTGTAGCTGAAAAGTTGTCCGTTAGGGATGTAGAAGACATTGTTCGTGGTTACAAATCAGCCAATGATTTTGCGTCAAAATCAAAGAGCAATAAGTCCGCAAGTAAGCAAGAATTATCTTTTAGCGATATAAAAGTCCAAGACGATTTGCGTGAAGCGTTTAATGCAAAAGTAAATATTACCAAAAATGATAATGGAAAAGGTAAAATTACCATTCCGTTTAAATCAAACGAGGACTTACAGCGTCTACTGGGGTTATTGGATATATAGTATCTTCGTCCTTTCATGTTAGCTTCAATTAATAAATTAATTTATTTAACGCCTGCTGTATTAGCATTGTCAATTGTGTCTTTAGTATTCACGGTAACTAGTGGGTATTCACAGCAAGATTCCGTTATTATTGGTAATAACAATGACAATTCACTGTTAACCAACTCAGATATAAGTACGCATTCCCCGAAGAAAGCTGCGCTTATGTCTACTATACTTCCGGGCCTAGGGCAAGTATACAATAAGCAATATTGGAAAGTACCATTGATATATGGAGGATTTGTTGGTTTTGGACTGATGTTCAATTTTCATCAAAGCAATTATAATACTTACAAAGAGGCATACAGGTATAGAACAGATAACGACCCTAACACAGTTGATAATTATGTTGGGGTAGCATCTGACAATGATTTATTCGAAGTGCAAAAATTTTATCGAAGGTATCGGGATTTAGCAATCATAGGAGCGGGCTTGTTTTACATCCTTAACATAGTTGATGCGAGTGTAAGTGCCCACCTTTTTACGTATGACGTAAGCGATGACTTATCATTAAATATACAACCCACAATAAATTACAGTACATTTGCGAATCAAACACCGGTTGGTGTAGCATTAAAGGTAAATTTTTAATAAAAGCAGCATGAATATAGCACTATTAGGTTATGGAAAAATGGGTAGGGAAATTGAAAAAATTGCACTTACCCGTGGGCATAAAATTGTTTTAAAAGTGGATGTTGATAATGCCAATACATATACAGTAGAGGAATTAAAGCAGGCCGACGCAGCAATTGAATTTAGTACACCTGATACAGCTATTGCCAATATATATAAGTGTTTTGAAGCTAATGTGCCAGTTGTGGTTGGAACTACTGGTTGGCTGGATAAATTGAACGAAGTTACAGCTAAGTGTGAGAGTGAAAATAAAGGGTTGTTTTATGCATCTAATTTTAGCATAGGTGTTAATTTGTTTTTTAAGCTAAGCGAGCAAATGGCGAAATTAATGAATGCTTATCCTGACTATAAACCATCCATTGAAGAAATTCACCATATTCATAAGTTAGACGCCCCAAGTGGAACAGCGATTACATTGGCAGAACATGTATTATCACAAACACCTGGCAAAAGCAAGTGGGTAAATAATGAAACACAAGAGCAAGAAGAGTTAGGGATAGTATCAAAACGAATTGAAGAAGTGCCGGGTACACATACAATAACTTACACATCAGAAATTGATGAACTAAGCTTAGAGCACAAAGCGTATAACAGAAAAGGGTTTGCTTTAGGGGCGGTTGTAGCAGCGGAGTGGATGAAGGAGAAGCAAGGTGTGTATGGAATGAAAGACTTAATGCATTAATAAGACCAACAAAGTTACATGGAGCTTTCCTACGTTTTATTGTTAATATTTTCGATAACCACCATTATTGGTTTAGCCAAACTATTTCCATTAGCAGGTGAGGCAAGTTGGAAGGCATTAGTTCCATTTTATAATTTTATTATTTGGCTTAAAGTAATTAAGAAGCCTTGGTGGTGGCTATTGTTGTTGCTAACACCAGGGGTTAACTTTTTAATGTTTGGTATAATTTGTTTGTTGTTGGCAAAATCTTTTAATAAACGAACGTTTGCTGAAACAGCGATTGCATTTTTATTTGGCTATCTATATTTACCATTCTTAGCCTTTCAAAAAAACACACAATATGTAGGTCCTGAAGACCTGAGTAAGCAAAAGCCTACCATTGTTAGAGAGTGGACAGAGGCAATTGTGTTTGCTGTTGTAGCAGCTACGGTAATACGTACATTCTTTTTTGAGGCCTTTACAATTCCTACGTCTTCACTTGAAAAGTCAATGATGGTAGGTGATTATTTGTTTGTAAGTAAAGTGAGTTATGGAGCAAAAATACCGAATACACCATTGTCTTTTCCTTTTGCTCACCATACTCTTCCTGCAACTAAGTACACCAAATCTTATATAGAGTTATTTAAGCTACCATATTTTAGATTGCCTGGTTTAGGGACTGTTAAAAATAACGATATAGTAGTGTTTAACTATCCTGATGGTGACACGGTTGCCTTAGATTATCAGAATCAAAGTTATTACCAAATCTGTAGGGACGCTAATGTTAAGAGTTTATATAATAAACCAAAGTATCCAATTGTAACAGCCATCTATAATGATGATACGCTACGTGCACCCATTGGTACGGTTATAGCTCGTCCTCCTGATAAAAGGGAGAATTATGTTAAGCGTTGTGTGGCTGTTGCAGGGGATACTATTCAGATAGTAGATAGAAATGTATTAATTAATGGAAAGCCCGCCTATACCGCTGAGACCGTACAGTTTAAATATAGGGTTAGGATTGGTCCCAATGGTATTAGCCCTAAAGTAATAGACGCATTTGATATTACGGATATTCACAACGATGGTAGAGATTCTATTAGTCCTTATATTGATATGAGCTTGCCAAACAACAAGTTGGAGCAGTTTAAAAATGCGTATGGAGTAATTGGGGTTGAACCAATAGTTGAACCGAAAGGAGCCTTTAACAGACGAGTATTTCCGCATAATCCTGCGTTTGCATGGAATTATGACAACTTTGGCCCCTTATATATTCCTAAAAAAGGTGTGTCAATTGCGCTTAACGTCCGTAATGTGTTGTTATACAAAAGAATTATCGATGTTTACGAGAACAATGATTTAGAGGTTCGAGGGGATAAAATTATAATAAATGGAGAAGAGGCTGATACCTATACTTTTAAGATGAATTATTATTGGATGATGGGAGATAACCGTCATAATTCAGCTGATTCAAGAGCTTGGGGATTTGTGCCAGAAGACCATGTTGTTGGAAAGCCCGTGTTTATTTGGATGAGTATAAAGGAGGATAATCCCTATACAACTAGGAGGGGGAAAAATAGTGGTTTTGTTACAAAACTTAAAACCTCATTATTTGAGGACAAAGCCAGACGGGCACGTTTTTTTACATTTGTTAGTGAAGAAGGATTATCTGATTCCTATTTGATTCACTTTGTAGTGCTTCTGGGCGCAGCGTGGGTGTTTAGTTTACTTAGAAAGAAAAAAGAAGGAGCAAATCAAAAAAAATAATTGCCGCTGCTACGCAACAACTTGTTGTACACTTTTGTTAGCTGAACAAATATCCCATAGGGTATACTTTTCTAAATTGGAGAGGTACGCCTCATTTCCTTTAGCAAGTTTAGATAATAGGTGCTGATGGCTAGTTGTAATTTCTTCATCGTTGTATGTGCTGTCGCTAGCAACTCTACCTTTTTCAAAAAGTTTAATTATGGTTCCCAGTTTAATACTTTTTGCAGGCATAGCTAGTTTAATCCCTGATTTATATCTTCCTCTTGTGGTAACTACAAACCCAAGCGCACTAAGCTTTGCAACTACTTTTGTTAAGTGGTTTAACGATATGTCATAAAAACTTGCAATATCTTTAGTAAGCACCAAGTCATCTTTGCCTTTTGAAAATAGGTAAATCAGCACTTTGAAAGAATAATCTGTTTGTTTGCTTAATTTCATTTAAATAATGTTGCTGATAGTAGATTAAGACTAATTTATTATTTCATTTTGGTTATTGAAATCCTTATTCGATAAGTAGGCTGTATCAGCCGATGAAATAAATGTTATTTAGGGTAAGTGCGAATTAAAGTAACCGCTTTATTACACATTTCTATTTTACTTTAGCTTCAGCTGATTATAGTAATAGTTATAGAAGTAAAGATAGTAAGATTATGAACGTTTTTATTATAAAAACTAGGAATAATCTTAGAAAACAAAACATATGTTTACGTAATAAAAACTTGGTGTGTACACTTATTTAATTAAATATTGAATGCGAGCTTGGTAGGAAACTTAGATGTTCGATTTGTTACAATTTTGTTTGCGTAATAATGACGTGGGTTTGCAAAAATATTAATGCCGTTTATTGGCTGCTTTACGAGTTAGAAATAGAATGATTCAGAGCGTAAATGTTGGACTTCCGCGCTTGGCGCGAATGATGAATGAACATTAGGAGTGTAATTAGAATTTCTTATTTCTGTAAAGGGAGTTTTTATGCAAGACCCGTTTGATGAAAATAAAAATGGAGGAAATAATCAGTCGCCAAAACAGCAATTGTTAACTTAGCAACTACGAAAAGATATTTGTTATGTCCAGAAAAAAGCAAAAAGGGGTCGTATACTCAACTGACCCCAATTACAATTACGAGTATGAAGAAGCAGAGGAGGCAGAAACATTACCACCTCAACAACAAAATCTCAAAGTTTATCTTGACCGTTTGGGTGGTAGCAAATTACTTTCTAGGATAGGAGGGTTTATTGGCAGTAACAATGATATAACCATTTTAGGTAAGCAATTAAAACAAAAGTGTGGTGTAGGAGGTAGTATTAAGAACGGTGAAATACTTATACAAGGCGATAATCGAGATAAAATAATAAAGCTGTTAACCGAGCTAAACTATAAAGTTAAAAAAGCTGGGGGGTAATTGTTAAAAGAGAACAGTGTTTACTCTGTCTCTTATACACATCTCCGAGCCCACGAGACCCGGAATAA
>CAXHCC010000183.1:0-5343 GCA_964014945.1 uncultured bacterium
CGAGATTATTCCGGGTCTCGTGGGCTCGGAGATGTGTATAAGAGACAGTGGACATAGAGCTGAAAGCAGCGAACATTTTAAAGATTTACTAAACAATTGCTTAAATACGGATGGCGTACATGTAATTGATTTGCCAATTGATTATTCACTGAACCATGCTATTTTAAATGTATTGCTGAAAGAAAAAGCCTGCATTTTATAAATAACTACATAGCACATTTGATGGAGCACAGGTAAATTCTTTGAATTAAGAATTGTACTTATTACAGTAATTCACTTGAATTTTTCTTACCTTTTGCTTAACGAATTTGGGTATAATAAATCCAATGATATAACAGCATATGACAGTTAGAAAAAGGTTTGTTCAAATATCGGTTATCACGTTTGTGCTGCTTGCCATCACCTCATACTACTGGACAAATGCTTTGTGGAGTTTGGTTATCATCTTACCTTACCATTGTTTGTAATGGGGATGTTTGATATCTTACAAAATAAACACACCATAAGAAAAAACTTTCCGGTTATTGGTCGTTTTAGATATATGCTTGAAGCCATTAGGCCAGAAATAATGCAATACTTTGTAGAGACCGATACTGAAGGAAGACCTATTAGCAGGGTTTATAGAAGTTTAGTGTACCAAAGAGCAAAGAAAGCTAACGATACCGTTGCATTTGGAACACAACTAGATGTTTATGAAGTTGGCTATGAATGGATGGACCATTCCATGTACCCCAATCAAATTGCTAATATGGAAGAAGAGCCCCGAGTTACCGTTGGTGGCCCAGATTGTAAAAAGCCATATTCGTCCAGTATACTAAACATCTCGGCCATGAGTTATGGATCGTTGAGTAAAAACGCTGTCTTGGCTTTGAACAAAGGCGCTAATCAAGGAAATTTTTCTCACAATACTGGCGAAGGTGGTATCAGTCCGTTTCATTTGGAATATGGAGGCGATTTGGTATGGCAAATTGGTACTGGTTATTTTGGATGTAGAAATGCAGATGGGACATTTAGCCAAAATAATTTTGAGAAAAATGCCCAATTAGATTCAGTTAAGATGATAGAAATAAAACTGTCGCAAGGAGCAAAACCTGGCCATGGCGGTATATTACCAAGCTCTAAGAACACGGAAGAAATTGCAAAAATTAGAGGTGTAGAACCGCATACAGATGTGCACTCCCCTCCTGGGCACTCTGCTTTCGATAATGCTGTAGAGATGATGCAGTTTGTAAAGCTGTTAAGAGACAAATCTGGATCAAAACCGGTTGGGCTTAAATTATGCATTGGAAAAAAAGCAGAGTTTATTGAGATGTGCGATGCCATGATAAGTACAGGAATTAAACCCGACTTTATTGGCATAGATGGTGGCGAAGGTGGAACGGGTGCTGCACCTATTGAGTTTTCGAATTCTTTGGGAATGCCGTTGAAAGAAGGGTTGGCATTTGCCTACAACACGCTTGTATCAAAAAGACTAAAAAACGACATCAAATTAATTGCATCGGGTAAAATTCTTACTGGTTTTGATATGGCCAAAGCTATGGCATTAGGTGCCGACATTTGCAATAGCTCAAGAGCCATGATGTTGGCAATAGGTTGCATACAAGCCTTGCAATGCAACTCGAATAACTGCCCGGTTGGTGTTGCTACGCAAAATAAAGATTTAATGAAAGGGTTAGATGTGGACAATAAAGCAGAACGCGTTTCCAGTTATCATAAAGCAACCGTTAAAAGCCTCGTAGATTTAATGCTAGCTGCAGGCTTATCCAAAACCTCTGAAATAAATCGCAAACACATTAACCGTAGAATGAATATGACCACGGTGATGCAATACGATGAAATATACCCTTACCCAAAATCGGGAAGCTAAAGAACAACAGCTCAATTAAAGATTAATCCTCTGGTATAGGGAAATCGAAAAGTAGCTTTACTCTAATAAACGCGCCATCCTGCATATTAGCGTTTTTATACATCCTATTAGCTGTTTCGCCAATATCCAATAATGGTAGTCGCAAGGCTACAACATCATCTTTATCGTATTGAGTATATTGGCGTGCTAACACATAACCAAAACGAACTTCTGAATACCAATGACCAAACAACCTCACTCTAGAATACAATGAAAGATTGGTACTAAACCTAAATATATAGTCTCTCGAAAAGTTGCTTTCGTCGAGTCGGTAACCACTTGCCGCATTAAAATTTTTAAACCCAAAGCTTAAGCGGTCGTTTAATTCGAATTTCAAATTAAAGTCTTGTGGCATCAACGCATCTATACTCCATTTTTTTCCAAAATCTCTTTGCAAAAACACTAAAGGAACGAAAAAGGGTCCTGCATAGTCTTGATTAATATTAAATCCAAAACCTATTGTATAATCTTCTCTATACGACTTTTCGTAAAGAAAAATACCACCCCATTGTAATGAACCTGCATCCATCTCCTTAAAATCTCCATATAAACGAGGCATCACTAAAAAAAACAAGGATTGGTTGTTTCTAATATTTTGAACAATACCCGTTCGCATAAACAAACCATGCAATTGAATTGGATTGGCAATACCGGCTGGAATTAAACCAGATGACTTAACAAAGAAATTATCGTAAGTAATATTGGTGAAGAAAATCGTAGAATCCTTAATTTTTAAAGGAACTGTTAATTGCGCATTAAAAGTTCGTTCCGTTGCTTGCCCTGTATAAACTGAATCATAATTACTTGGAAAACTAAACTGTTCCGAAATAGAGAATAGCTCAATACGTTTTTGCGCCATAAGAGAATGGCAACATATAACAAAAACAACTATTAAAATTTGAGTAAGCCTCTTCATAACAAATCACCAATAGAGAAGGCTAGAAAATTTATATATAACTAACCTGGCAAGCGTGAAATTTGCTTATTCATTTCTTTAATCTGCTTAACAATTTCTTCACCTTTAGGTTTTAAGGCTTTTGCTCTTCTAAAATAATCTTTACCTACCCTATTCTGATTTCGTTGTATTTCCAATGAACACAGCTGTAGGTAAGCGGCAGCCAAAGATTCTTTGTCATTAATACCAGCACTTACAGCTTCTTTTAAGGTTTTATATGCTTCCTTATGATTTCCTTTTCTTAATTGAATAAAGCCCAATTGCAACTTACTTTCACCTTCTACATCACCAACAATAGAGGATTTTGTTTTTAAACTTTTTCTAATACTTGCTTCAGCCCCTTCTAAATCATCAGAAACCATAGCCAAATTACTTTGCAACATATAATAGCCCGACCGAACAGGTTTAAACAATAATTGTGGAAACTTTATTTGCTTCATATACTCCATTGCAAGTTCCACTTCACCATCTTGAACGGCCTCTTGTACCAAACGCATTGTACCTATCATAAAATACAACACTAACGATATTAGGGCAAGCGTATAGCAAATCCATGCTGTAATTACATCATAGTATAAGTGCGACAACACCCCTAAAACAATTAACAAAGCAATAATTGGTATGCGATAAAGAATATAAAAACGTAAAACTTTCATTTTGTAAAATTTTTAGGTCGAACTTTTCTGAAGATCTACCATCTTAATAGCAGTTATAGCCGCTTCATCACCTTTATTTCCATGTCTACCACCTGCCCTATCTTTTGCTTGTTGCATGGTATTTGGCGTAAGCACACCAAAAACAACAGGTTTATTGTATTTCAAACTCACATTTGTCACACCCTGCGCAACAGCGTCACAAATAAAATCGAAGTGTTTTGTTTCACCTTGAATTACGCAACCGATACAAATAACGGCATCCACGTTTTCTTGCTCACACATAAGTTGCGCACCAAACGTTAATTCAAAACTACCAGGGACATAGCTTTTAACAATGTCTCTTTGTGCAACACCGTTTTCTAATAAAGTATTAACCGTACCTTCTAATAAGGCATCGGTAATTTTTGTATTCCATTCTGAAACTACAATTCCAATTCGCATACGTGCACCGCTTGGCAAATCAGTATGGTTAAAATCGGATAGATTTTTATGTGCACTTGACATTCCTTCTTCTTAAAAAATTACTGGTAAATCCCTTCGCCATACTTCACTTTTGCACGACTGATATACTTATCAGCATTTTGTGCTTCTGAAGAGTTAGGAAACTCTGCTTTTATACGTTCGTACAATTGTATAGCAACTAAATATGCTCTTTTGTCTTCATTTCCAATTGCCGCTTTTCGCAGGAATATTGGAGTAGTTAAACTATTGGTACTGTATTTAGCAGCCTTCAAATAATGTGTGATCGCCTCGTCATAAGCACCCTGCTCCATATAGGCATCACCAATTGCAGCAATTGCCTGAGCAGCCACTATTTGATCGGTACCGTCAAAGGCATTTAATTCATCAATTGCTTCTTCGTACCTGCCAGACTTTAGGTAACACATTCCTAAATAATAGTGTGCTAAGTTTCCTGATTTGGTAATCCCATAATCTTCCACAATCTCCTCCAGCCCCATGTGAATACCATCACCATTTATAGCTTTTTGTATTGAATCGTTTAAGTAATATTTTTCCGCCATAAAGATTTCGTTACTCGCCATTTCCTCTTCACCCTCTAAATACAGATACTTATAACCAAAGTAACCACCAACAATTGCTACTAACACAATTATAATTGTGGTTAGGTTTTGTTTGTTATCCTCAATATACTGCTCGGTACTACTCAGTACATTTTCAACATCAATTATAGTTTCGTCTTGTTTGTCTTTAGCCATCTTACTTGTCAGTTAATTTGAGTATGCAAAAATAGCTATTTTTTTTAAACCATTATTCAGATTTTATAGTCATTTCCGCGTCCAAATTATTAACTTTGGAGCTACTTCTATTTGTCTAGGTAATCGCATGCAATTAAACACCTTATCACTCGTAAACTTTAAAAACTATCAGGAAGCTGATATTAAATTAAGTAGTAAAATCAACTGCTTTACGGGTAATAATGGAGAAGGAAAAACCAACATATTGGATGCTATTCATTACCTATCCTTTTGCAAAAGCTATTTTAATCCTATAGATAGTCAGAATATTTTGCACGATGCACCATTTTTTTTAATTCAAGGCAGCTTTACCTTGAACGGCGAAAATGAAGATGTATACTGTGGACTTAAACGCAATCAAAAAAAGCAATTTAAGAGAAACAAAAAAGAATATACACGACTAGCGGACCATATTGGCATTTTTCCAACGGTTATGATTTCCCCTGCCGATTCAGACCTAATTACAGAAGGAAGTGAGAGTAGACGAAAATTTATGGATAGTGTAATTGCTCAATATGACAAGGAATACCTTGAAACATTAATTACCTATAACAAAGTACTATCCCAACG
>CAXHCC010000184.1:0-5289 GCA_964014945.1 uncultured bacterium
ATACTAACCATGGTTTTGGTAACTGTGGGAGTAGGATATGCATTGTTAACAAAAGGGTCTCCAATCATCATAGCCGAATGGGTGGCCATTATTGGCACGATTATTCCAACCATTCAATTGCTCTTTATGAGAAAAGAGTTGAAAGCGCTTTAGGTTACTATTAAGGTTCTTCTTAAGGTGTTGGGTGTAATCATCTTAAAATTAGAGTTTTATGAAATTTAATATTCGCACACTTCTTGTCGTTTTAGCCATCGCGCTAAGCAACCTTTCCTTCGCTCAAAAATCAAAGGCATACGATGCCAATAGCTATTATAAAGACTATAAAACAAGTGGAGATGTAGCATCGCTCCAAAAAGCTAAAGAGCGTATTGATATGGCTGCAGTGCATGAGCAAACAGTAGATGATGCTTTTGTGCACATAACCCGAGGTTTAGTGTATTATGCCCTCTACAATGAGGATAAAAAGGTTGTTGAGGCAAAGTACCAAAGCGTAGAGAATAAAGCAGATAGGGATGCAAAGGTGTATTTAGAAACACCTTACACCAATTTAATTACCGCCTATATGGCATTGGAAAAAGGCAAGTCCTTAGATCGTAAGGATTCCTTTACCAAAGAGCTACGCACCTTAAAAAACATTAATATACTCTTAATTAATAGTGGCATCATGCTATCCAATGATGGGCAATATGCAAATGCATTTACAGCCATTGAGGCAGCAAATAACCTAAGCGGTGGCAAGGATTCTTCTACCCTTTACTTTTGTGCGGTAACTGCTCAAAATTCAAAGCAATACAACAAAGCTATTAAGTACTATAGCACTATTATAGAAAATGGGCAGGTGGATGAAAACACCTACGCATCCATAGTAAATGTGTATTTGGCATTAAAGGATGATGCAAACGCCAAGAAATACCTTGAAATGGGTAGAGCAGCGCAACCCAACAATAAAACCCTTGTGTTGCAAGAATTGGATGCGGTAATGCAGGGAGATGATAAGGCAGCTAAGGTGAAAAGCTTAAGTAGTGCAATTGCCAACGATCCTACTAATGCGCGTTACCATTTAATTAGAGCTAATATGTATGAGCAAATGGCCGCTGAAATTGATGTGGAAACAACAGATGCTGTATTAAAGCAAAACAAAGTGGATTTTAGTAATAAGGCTGTTGCGGATTATACCAAAGCTATTTCACTTAAAGAAAACTACTTTGAAGCTTTGTTTAACTTTGCTATCCTTTACAACAATAAAGCGGTGGAGATTATGAATGTAGCCAATGTTACCGTTGATGGCGGCTCGCATGTGGCGTTAAAGGCAAAAGCTAGGCCTGATTATAATAAAGCCATTGCCTTGCTCGAAAAAGCTTTAATTGCGAAACCAGGTGATAAAAATACGGTAAACGCCTTAAGGCAAATTTATACTACCCTGCAATTAAAAGATAAGTTAGCAGAATTGAATTCCAGGTATTAATTCACGGTTTGTTAACTTAATTACCGACAAAAATTCAGTTTTATACGCTCGCAACTGACAAGTTGTCAATAGGTTACATTTTTTAGTGCCATTTCGGCTATTTTTTTGTTTGATTTTGCTTTGGCGCAAGATTTGAGCAATTAAAATAAATTAAACTAACGTAATACATATAACTATGAACTTAAATAATTATACAATCAAATCCCAAGAAGCAATTCAGCAAGCGGTACAGCTTGTTACTGCAAATGGGCAGCAAAGCATTGAAAATGCACACTTGCTAAAAGGAATTATGCAGGTTGATGAGAATGTTACGCCCTTCATCTTAAAAAAGCTGAATGTAAATACAGATATATTTACACAAGCACTTGATAAAATCATAGAAGGTTTTCCAAAGGTATCGGGCGGTCAACCCTCTTTATCAGCCAATGCTAACCAAACAATAACCAAAGCAGCTGGCTTAATAAGTGATTTTGGCGATGAATATGTGTCTATTGAACATTTATTATTGGCTTTGTTTAAAACCAAAGACACCGTTGCTCAGTTAATGAAGGATAACGGCATTACCGAAAAAGGCTTAACAGCAGCCATTACAGAGCTCAGAAAAGGGGAGAAGGTAACCAGTCAAACTGCTGAGGATACGTATAACTCCCTTAACAAATACGCCATAAATCTAAACGAAAGAGTACAGAAAGGAAAGCTGGACCCTGTAATTGGTAGAGATGGAGAGATTAGACGCGTATTGCAAATACTCTCAAGAAGAACCAAAAACAACCCAATATTGGTGGGAGAGCCAGGTGTGGGTAAAACAGCTATTGCAGAAGGTTTAGCACATAGAATCGTAAGTGGCGATGTGCCGGATAATCTAAAATCAAAACAATTATACTCTTTGGATATAAGTGCTTTGGTAGCGGGTGCTAAGTACAAAGGCGAATTTGAAGAGCGTTTAAAATCGGTGGTAAAAGAAGTAACTTCTGCCGATGGAGAAATCGTATTGTTTATTGATGAAATTCACACGCTTGTTGGTGCTGGTGGAGGAGAAGGCGCCATGGATGCAGCGAATATATTAAAGCCAGCATTGGCAAGAGGTGAATTAAGAGCAATTGGGGCTACGACGCTTAACGAGTTTCAAAAGTTTTTTGAAAAAGACAAGGCTTTAGAAAGGCGTTTCCAAAAAGTAATGGTAGATGAGCCAGAAGCGGAAGATGCGATATCTATTCTGCGTGGTATCAAAGAAAAGTACGAGGCCCACCATAAAGTACGAATCAAAGATGAGGCTATCATTGCTTCGGTAGAACTATCGCAACGATATATCAGCGATCGCTTTTTACCAGATAAAGCCATCGACTTAATGGATGAAGCTGCTTCTAAATTACGTATGCAAATGAACTCTATGCCAATTGAATTGGATGAATTAGAAAGAAAAATACGTCAACTAGAAATTGAAAGAGAAGCCATTAAACGGGAGAACGATAAATCCAAATTAGAGTCTATTAATAAAGAAATGGCAGAGCTGAGCGATGAGCGAGCAAGCATTAGAGCCAAATGGGAAGGAGAGAAAGAAGTTGTAGAAGGCATACAAAAAGCCAAAGAGAAAATAGAAAACTTAAAGTTTGAGGCCGACCAAGCAGAGCGTGGAGGTGATTATGGTAAAGTAGCGGAAATACGCTATGGCAGCATGCAAGAAGCAGAAAATCAATTGAAAGAATACGAGGCTAAAATGTCGGAAATGCAAACCACCGGTTCTTTACTTATAAAAGAAGAGGTGGATAGCGATGATATAGCTGATGTAATTGCTATTTGGACGGGTATACCTGTTGCCAAGATGTTACAAAGTGAAAGAGAGAAGTTGTTGCATTTAGAAACCGAATTGCACAAACGTGTGGTAGGGCAAGAAGAGGCTATTGAAGCCATTAGTGATGCGGTGAGGAGAAGTAGAGCAGGCTTGCAAGATGCCAAGCGCCCTATTGGCTCCTTCATCTTTTTAGGTACAACTGGGGTTGGTAAAACGGAGCTGGCCAAAGCCTTGGCAGATTACTTGTTTAACGATGAAAACAGCATGACCAGAATTGATATGAGCGAATACCAAGAACGCCATGCAGTGAGTAGGTTAGTAGGAGCTCCTCCGGGATATGTGGGTTATGATGAGGGTGGACAATTAACCGAAGCGGTTAGAAGAAAACCTTATAGCGTAGTGTTGTTGGATGAAATAGAAAAAGCACACCCAGATGTGTTTAATATATTGCTGCAAGTATTGGATGACGGTAGGTTAACTGATAATAAGGGTAGGGTGGTAAACTTCAAAAACACTATTATTATTATGACCTCTAATATGGGAGCTCATGTAATTCAAGAGAATTTCGAGAAAATGACAGAGGAGAACAAGGAGCAATTGCATTCCCAAACCAAAGTAGAGGTGTTTGAAATGTTGAAGAAAAATATGCGACCAGAGTTTTTGAACCGTATAGACGAAACCATCATGTTTACGCCACTGGGTAGAGAGGATGTACACGAAATTGTAGCACTGCAATTTAAAGGGGTAGCAGCTACCTTAGCCGAAAATGATATTGCGTTAACGGCAACCCCTGAAGCCATTGACTGGTTAGCGCAATTGGGTTACGACCCACAATTTGGTGCACGACCAGTAAAAAGGGTAATTCAAAAACAAGTACTCAACGAATTGTCTAAACAAATATTGGCGGGTAAGGTACAGAAAGACTCCCACATTGTGCTAGATATGTTTGATAAAGCATTTGTTTTTAGAAATGCCACACCGAAGGAAAACGGAGAAAAGCAAGTAAGCGAAGAAGAGGTGGTAAGTTAAACCTGAAAAGCAGTTTTGCTTTGATAAGGTGCTAGCATGTAGTTAGCACCTTATTTTTTGTTTTTATCCTCGTGTACCCCGGTTTTAAGATGATTAATCAGGCTTTCCATTAAGGTAATGCCAATTAATACAACAAGGGCTGTAAAAGCTATTAAAAGCGCTGCTCCATGATGCTGTAAGCCAACCAAACTACCAATGGCCGCCAATACCCATATTACTGCTGCTGAGGTAACACCTTGTATCAAGCCTTCACGGGCAATAATAACCCCGGCACCTAAAAAACCAACACCTGTCACTATTTGTCCAACTACCCGCATACGCTCTGTATTGGCTGGGTATTGATGCGATATAGCTACAAATATGTAGGCACTAACACAAATTAATATACTGGTTCTAATGCCAGCAGGCTTACCCCGCCATTGGCGTTCAAAACCAATGAGCAAACTGCAAAAAACAGCAATACCTAAACCTTCTAAGGTTAAGGGTGTAATGTCAAATATCGATCCCATGAATATATAAACGGGAAATTGACGCTTTGGGTTACTTTTTCCTACGTAACTAACTGTATATTAGCTTATAACATTGCTTACTTGCCAGTATATTGACTAAAATATTATTCGCATTACTGCGGTTTTGGTTGTGTTAGCAATAATTTGCTATACAATTCAACCCGTTTATCAATCGTAATATCAATAAATTTATAGGTTTTCAAATCTTGCCTTTCTTCCTGTGTAGTAAAGGATACATTACCTGAAATAATGGATTGAATTACCTTGGGATAATTTTCCAAAATAATAACGATGTTTTGAAATCTGAGGTAGTAAGGTTCAAATAATTTAATTTCTTTTTGATGTATTTGTTCAAAAATTGGACCTGTGTCAACCCCGCTATCTATTTTATGAAATGTAACGCCAATACTATTCTTGTTATCATCATAACATTGCCAAAACTCACTTCTCGTTCCTTTGTAGTAAGGTAGAATAGAAGCTGTCTCTTATACACA
>CAXHCC010000185.1:0-5289 GCA_964014945.1 uncultured bacterium
AGATTATTCCGGGTCTCGTGGGCTCGGAGATGTGTATAAGAGACAGCTTGTATGCTCACCAATTTTGTATGAATGAACTTCGTGCTTCTTCTCAAGCGTTTCAATTAGATCTTGTAGCTGCCCCTTGTAGTCTCCAGAGTAATACAAGGAGTCTGTTCTTAATCGTACGGAGGATGAGTTATCCTGAGCTAGTATTATAATAGGTTTTTCAGTAATTTGATAAGTGCTTTCCAGCAATGGAGAAAGAAGAAAAAAAGCAATTAGGCTTACAAAAAGTAGCCTAAGCAAGAATAGAAAACGCGCCAATAATGTTGATAAATCCTGATTCTTTTTATTATTAAAGTACAGAATACTGGAATAGGAAGCACCAATGAACAAACATAAAAACAAATACCACCATGGATATTCTATCGTTATGTTCATTTTTGTAGATGCTTATTTCAGTTGGTACGCTTAGACTACCCTCCCAAAAAGAATGTAAAAACTAGTAAACGCGTGTTATGTTAACATACCACCGCAAACACTTAAAACTTGTCCGGTAATATACTTACTCATATCGGATGCAAGAAAAACTGTGGCATCAGCTACATCTTCCACAGTCCCACCTCGTTTTAAAGGTATTCCATCTCTCCAACCTTGAACTGTTTTCTCATCAAGAGATGCCGTCATTTCGGTTTCTATAAATCCTGGAGCAATAGCATTGCACCTAATGTTTCTAGACCCCAATTCTAGAGCAATCGACTTCGTAAATCCGATTATCCCTGCTTTGGATGCAGAATAATTTGACTGGCCTGCGTTACCTTTAACACCGACAACAGAGCTAATATTAATAATTGATCCACTTCTTTGTTTTAACAATGGTTTTGTAATTGCCTTGGTTAGATTAAAAACCGACTTTAAATTGGCTTGTATAACTTCGTCCCACTGCTCTTCATTCATTCTCATAATGAGGTTATCACGAGTAATTCCAGCATTGTTAACAAGGATATCAATATTTCCAAAATCAGAGATTACATTGGCTATTAATTCCTCTGCCGCAGTAAAATCACCTGCATCTGATTTATAGCCATTTGCCTTTACTCCAAAAGCTTCTAATTCTGCTTTTAACGCCTCTCCTTTCTCTACCGACGACAAGTACGTAAAAGCAATATTGGCTCCTTGTTCCGCAAACCGTATTGCCATACCTCTACCTATACCTCTCGATGCGCCCGTTATTAAGGCAACTTTCCCTTCTAAGATCTTCATAAATAGTATTTTATAATTATTTAGTCTACTCTGTTAGAATAATGATGAGGATTTTCCTTTCGTTCATCATTGCTTAAGCATTCTGCCATAGCCTGTCCGATATCCGCAGGTGAGTCAACTACTACCACACCGCATTCTCTCATAATGGCCTTTTTCGCTTCTGCTGTATCTTCAGCACCACCAACTATAGCACCTGCATGTCCCATAGTTCTACCTTTTGGCGCCGTCTCCCCTGCAATAAATCCAACCACAGGTTTTCTATTACCGTTTTCTTTGATCCATCTAGCTGCGTCTGCTTCCAAATTCCCACCAATCTCCCCTATCATAATAATACCATGAGTGTCCGGATCTCCCATTAATAATTCAACAGCTTCTTTTGTTGTAGTTCCAATAATAGGGTCGCCTCCAATGCCAATCGCTGTACTCACACCAAGATTGGCCTTCACTACTTGATCAGATGCTTCATAGGTAAGTGTTCCTGATTTTGAAACGATTCCAACATTCCCTTTTTTGAATACAAAGCCTGGCATAATACCAACTTTGGCTTCTTCTGCAGAAATTACACCTGGACAATTTGGACCTATTAATGTACAATCTTTGTCCGTCAAATATTCTTTTACGGCAATCATGTCTTTTACTGGAATACCCTCTGTAATACAAATAACAACTTTAATGCCTGCCGCTGCAGCCTCCATTATTGCATCAGCTGCAAATGGAGGTGGAACAAATATTATAGACGTATCTGCTTTTACCTTATCCACTGCTTCTTGTACCGTGTTAAATACTGGTTTATCAAGGTGTGTTGCCCCTCCTTTTCCTGGTGTCACCCCACCAACTACACAGGTTCCATACTCAATCATTTGACCTGCATGAAATGTTCCTTCAGAGCCTGTAAACCCCTGCACAATTATTCTGGAATCTTTGTTAACTAATACACTCATGTTGTTTATTTATTTTTTAATAGGATTATCTTACTGTAGAATGGCTAAAAATACTCTTTTTACTCTCTTTTTCCAAGCCATTTTAAGCAATTAATCTTGATTTTTATTTAGGAATAAAAGCATGGCATAAATTTATTAACAATTATGGCATAAGCGGATGAGTTAAATTGGATAATAACAATATCCTAAGTAGATTTGTAACTACAATTTTATAAATCAATTTTCAACAATAATTATATAACTAAAAATAAAAGCATGGACGTTACAGGGATTATCAAAGTAAAAGGAGAAGAGCAACAAGTTTCTGAAAAGTTTAAAAAAAGGGAGTTTGTGATTACTGATAATTCCTCTCAGTATCCACAGCACATAATGTTTCAGCTTGTACAGGATAAATGTGGATTGTTAGATACTTATAATGTTGGTGATGAGATAAAGGTATATTTTAATTTACGTGGCCGTGAATGGACCAGCCCAAAAGGTGAGGTTAAGTATTTTAATTCCTTGGATGCTTGGAGAATAGAAGGAAGTTCAGCAACTGCAACGCCAACGGAAAACTCAACGGTGGAAGCAACTTCTGAAGATATACCAAGTACATTTACAGCCAACGCTTCGGATGAGGACGATTTGCCGTTTTAACGTAACTCAATAGGTAAAGGAAAGGATATTGGAATGATTATTTCAATATCCTTTTTTGTTTATGTATAATTTAGTATCGAAAAAAGGGGACCTATAATAAATAGACTCTATCCTAGCATTATTGGAATTTCTTCGGAATGAAGCAAAAAAAGAAAATTAAATCATCAAAAGAACAAGTTGCTAAAAGCAATCTTCTTCAAAGTGAGTCTGTCTTGAAAATCGAGATTATTAGGTGGGTTTGCTCTATTACAAGCGCTTTGTCCGTATTTGTTATGCTCGCATTAATTACGAGCAAATTGTATAACCCAGATGTACAAGAGTTGAATAACATATTTAATCAAATGTCATTCATGGGAAATGCAAGACCTGAGCCTGAAGAGTCATTATTAGTAAAACTTGGAATGGTCATTATACCATTGTTGCTTATATTTTTTTACTTGTTCTTCAAAAAGGCAAAATTTATTAACTCTATTGCTACAGAAAACAGCTTTACATTCGTATCTGTTTTAATAATAATTGTTATTGCCGGAATTCTTTACCTAGATTTTACTGCGCTCAACCCTTTTTCACCTGCTGCTGGATTGCAACCTCAACACGCACGAGATGTAAGTAGTGAAACAAACTTCGACTTCTTTTTTAACGGGATGTTTTTAGAAAAGTATTTCTTGCTATATACATTTATAATTGTTCCGGCTATTTACTTGTTTTTTATTTTGGCTATAAAAAAGCACAATATTAGCAGAAATCGCTTATATCAAAAAGGAACCAGTATTCTTGGGAATATAATGGTATTTGGTTTTATTGTTACAATAATAGTTTCACATACGTTTAATTTCCCATACACTTACGATAATAAATATGACTTTAATGCTGTTTACTACTCTATGACTCAAGTGTACGCTGGCACTCCAATGTTAGTGGATGGCTTCGTTAATACATATGGGCTTTACCCTCACTTTTTAACCCTCCTATTTTCACTTATTGGCTTAAGTATTACAAAATTTACGTTCGTATTATCATTATTGTTGGGAGCCGCCTTTACACTTAATTATTTCTTTTTAAAGAAATTTATTAAGAACAACCTTTTTCTTTATTTAGGAATGTTTGCCATCATGGTTTTCCCTTATCAAGGAGCGTCATTTTTGCTAGGTAAATTTGATGCATTATTTTCATTTTGGCCAATTCGATGGATAATTCCAAGTTTGCTATTGTTTTTAACTACCCTGTATATTAAAAATAAGTCGGCCAAAGTTTATTATTTCAACTTTTTATTGTTTGGTACACTTGTTTTATGGAACCCAGAAATTGGAATTTTATCTTATCTAACGTGGCTTGCCACTAACGTCTTTATCGATTTTTATGATAGCAGTGGAAAGGTTAATGTAAAGCAAATTGTAAAACATCTGGTGGTGGGTGGTATTTCGTTCTTTACCGTATTTGCTTTATACAAATTGATAATTTTTATCATTTACGGAACGGCACCAGAAATGACCTTATTGTTTTCTTATATGCTATTATTTGGTAAAACCGGTTTTGGATCCTTACCAATGGTTCTGGTGCATCCTTGGAATTTCTTAGTTGTAGTCTATTTAGTAAGCATGTTATACGTTATAGTGAAGTGGTTAAAAAAAGATATAAACAATCAAGTAATCGTTATGTTTATGCTTACCGTATTGGGGTTTGGCTTCTTTTTATATTTTCAAGGTCGAAGTCATAACTTTCAGTTCATAAATTCCACCTTACCTGCCCTATTTATTCTAGCCATATTCGCTGATATGATTTGGAATGAAATAAAAAAGAAAAACATATTGCTATTAAATATGATATTCTTTCTGTTACTTTTTATTTTATCACTACCCTTATGTGATCTTCTTTATAATAAAGATATTGTTAGCGAACAACTATCGCAAAAGCAAGATAAAACTAACAGCGCTCAGGAAAATGAAAGAATTAAAAGTAACGCCAAATTTATACTTGAAAATACGGAGGTTGAGGAAAAGGTACATGTATTAACTGCTTGGCATTACCAAGGTTTATACTTTGACAACTCCAAAAGAAGGTCTGCGTTTAACCCAAGTCTTCTCGCCATGATTTTGCGTAAAGATTTAAGCCGTTTAGAGAAAAGATTAATTGATTCTTCGTTTAAAGTGTTTTTGGAACCCGGTTTTTGCAAATATGGTTTCATGGGGAGACCTCTTGCTGCAATTGCAGCGAAATATCAAATTTCTAGTCACAATCAATCAATGGTTTTATTGTATCGACCTTCAACAAATAAAATTATTTGGAAGGGAACAGGTCCATTTTTTCATCAACATGATGTAGATATTTTAAATAATTCTGAAATATCAATTTTTAATAATAACTCTAAGGACTACACAGGTGGTGATATTGTAGATGGAAATAACGAAGTTATTATTTACGACTTTAAGACGAATTTATATACCTGTCTCTTATACACATCTCCGAG
>CAXHCC010000186.1:0-5269 GCA_964014945.1 uncultured bacterium
GATTATTCCGGGTCTCGTGGGCTCGGAGATGTGTATAAGAGACAGCTATAAACGCGGTTAAAATATATAATGATAAAGAAGTTGACGAATTAATACTTTTAGATATTAACGCTGCAAAAGTTGGTAGTAATATTGACTTTGACCTCATTACAAGTTTTGCTGAAGAATGTTTTATGCCATTAACATATGGTGGTGGCGTAAAAACGTTAGAAGATTTTAAAATGCTTTTTCGATTGGGAATTGAGAAAGTAATAGTTAATTCTGTACTATTTGACGATGGAGAAGTGGTCAGTAGGGCCGTACAGATGTTTGGAAGTCAGAGTGTTGTGGCGTCAATTGATGTAGTTAAAAACGAGCATGGTGATTATTCCGTGTATTCACATTCCAATAGACGAAATGATAGATCATTGTTAGAATATTTGGAGTATGTAATAGGATTGGGTGTTGGTGAAATTATGTTAACTGCTGTTGATCGTGAAGGAACTTGGAGTGGTTATGATGTAGAATTAATACATTTTATTAATAAGAATATTGATATTCCGCTTATTGCGAATGGCGGTTGTGGAAAAGTAGAAGATTTAAAAGAGCTTTTGTTTAATGAAGATATACAAGCTGCGTCTATTGGAAGTATGGCAGTTTATCAAAAAAAAGGGATGGGTGTGTTGATACGCTTTCCTAAGAGACAACAAGTTATTGATAATGAATGAACATTATAAATTTTTAAATAATTACGATAAGTCTGAGATACAGACTTGCAAAAGGTGTATTTATGATAGTCGTATACCCAAAATATCTTTTAACCAAGAAGGAATCTGCAATTACTGTGAACAATATGACCAAATGGTTGTTGAATACCCAACTGGTGATAAAGGTGAAGCAATACTGGAAAAAGAAGTTGCACAAGTTAAAAAGGATGGCGTTGGCAAACCATATGATGTTGTTATCGGTGTGAGCGGTGGTGCTGATTCGTCTTATATGCTACATTTAGCTAAAGAAAAGTATGGCTTAAGGGTATTGGCTGCTCATTTTGATAATACATATAATTCAAGAATTGCAGTAGAGAATATTGATTGCGTATTAGAGAAACTAGACATTGATTTATATACACATGTTGTAGACAATATTCAATATCAAAATATTTACAAAGCTTTTTTTAAAGCATCAGTCCCCGAAATAGACACCCCTACGGATATAGCATTAGCTACAGTACATTATGAAGCAGCAGCTAAATATGGTGTTAAGCATATATGGGAAGGGCACTCTTTTAGAACAGAAGGTATTTCACCTCCAGGATGGTTTTATATGGATGCGAAGTATATTGAAAAAATAAACGAAAATTATGGGGATGGAGATTTAGCTAACCTCCCAATGTTGTGGTTAGATAAATGGATAAACTGGATATCTGTAGATAAAATAAAAAAGTTTAGACCGTTATATTATTTGGATTATAATAAAGAGGAGGTGAAAAAGATGTTACAAAAACGTTATGGTTGGCAATGGTATGGTGGTCACCATATGGAAAATCGTTCAGCGTACTTTGCAAATAACTACTACCTACCAAAAAAGTTTGGAATTGATTTAAGATATTCTGAGTTTTCCGCATTAATAAGGGCTGGGCTTAAAGATAGGGAAGAAGCATTATCAGAAATTGGAGAGACTAAGGTTTTTGATCCCTACATTTTGGAAGAAATAAAAAAGCGGTGCGAATTTACAGAAGAAGAATGGGAAGAGGTTATGCAATCGCCACCTAGCCATTATACAGAACATGAAACATATAAAAAGACCTTTGAAGAAAAAAGAGAGTTTTTTTATGAGTTATATCAAAAGGGTTATGTGACGAAAAGTTTTTATTATAAATTTTGTGTTTTAAAGAATTAAAAGGCTTAAAACTATTTATAATATGAAAGAACCCAGGGTCTTTATAGGTTTAAGAGAAATTTCTGGTTACTTCGGAAATCTTAAACAAGGCTTTGATGAAATTGGAGTTGACGCGGTATTTTTGAATCTAGGCGGAAATCACTTTAATTATACTTCAGGGAAAAATCCTCTATGGGTAGAATGGTTTAATTTTATCGGATCCAATTTAGGTGCTAAGTTTAGTGGAAACTTTATTTTGCGCTTTCTGTGGTTAACTGTTTTTCAAAATATTTTTAGTTTACTTGCATTCTTTATTTCCATTTTTCGGTATGATACGTTCATTTTAGGTGGCAATTCTACGTTTTTCTATTTTCTTGAATTACCCATTTTAAAATTATTTGGAAAAAAAATTATCTATGTCTTTCTAGGTACAGATTCAAGACCGATATATATGAATGGATACGTATGCAGCGAATCCAGTAATTTCATTGTTATCGTATTATTAACAAGGTTACAAAAGCTTGTGGTAAATATTATTGAATATTTTGCGGATGTTGTAATAAATCACCCTCCACAAGCACATTTTCATAAAGAACCTTTTTTGTCAATGTTGCAAATTGGATTACCCTATTCTGGCGCTGAAAGAGGGCGGATTGAAAAGGAAGTGCATGGAGAAGGGCCTATTAAAATCATACACATTCCATCAAAAGCTGGCCCAAAGGGTAGCATAAAGTTTCGTGAAATTATAGATGAGTTAAAACTTAAGTATGAAATTGATTATACTGAAATTTCAGGCATTCCACATGATGAAGTTCTTAAGATAATTGCAGAAGCAGACATAGCTTTGGATGAGATGTATTCGGATACCCCTTTAGCAGTATTTGCTACGGAATGCGCTTTTCATTCTGTACCAATTGTTGTGGGCAGCTATTATGTAAACAATATTAAATTAGATTACGAGGAGGGTGATATTCCTCCATCGGAATTTACGCTTCCAGATGAGTTGAAAAGTACAATTGAAAAGCTTATTGTGGATGAGGACTACCGATTGGATGTAGCAAATAAATTATACCAATTTGTTAGTACTAAATGGAAGTCGTCAGATGTTGCTCAACGGTATTTAAAAGTGATTAAAAATGATATTGAGCCTCGCTGGTATTATGACCCCAATACAATATCATATTACCATGGTTGTGGATTAGAAGAATATCAGGTAGTGGCAAATTTGAATGCTTTTTTAAATGCTTCTAAAGCTAATTCGTTGTTGTTGAAGGATAAACCACTTCTCGTGAAGAGTATTTTACAATTTTTAAAAAACAAATAGAAGGGGGAATGACATCAAGAGTAATGAAAGGTGTTTTAAAGTATTCAATTGCTTTTATATTAATTACAGTAATCTTTTATTATTTATTATCCAATGGATATTTTGATGTATTAGAGAAAGTAACAATTAATGATTTTCTAATACTTACTTCAATTACTTTTTTTTCTTATTGTGTTGCTGGATTGCAGATTTACTATTTAACAAAAGTTCAGAATGGTATATTAATAAAGCTGGCTGACGTTGTACTCTTGCCTATATCGATGAGTTTGTTTTCCTATATAATTCCAACAAATGGAGGGATGTTATATTCGGTGTTCTTTTTGAAGAAAAAATACAATGTTGACTCTTCAAAGGGGTTTTCTATTGGCGTTGTTTCAATTTATATTTCTTTTATAATTACAGGAGTATTTGGTGTTATTTCTATAGCTGTTATTGATAATGTAAACCTCTGGGTTTTGCCAATTTCCGTCGCATTAATCATTTCACCTGTTATATTACATTTTTTTAATGCTTTGTTCAAACAATTTAGGTTTAGGAAGGATACTATTTGGTTTCGAATTCAAAATTATATTGATTCAATTATCAAAAGTGCTAATCAAATGATGAAGCATAGGAAGGTTGTAATGGTGAACATAGTTATTAGCCTATTGTATTTTGTATTAGTGTATTTTTCCTACCAATGGATGAGTCATATTCTGGACTTAAACTTATCAATTACTTCGATATTTGTTATTATCCTAATTACGCGAATTTCATCTTTGATTAGGCTTCTTCCAGGGAATTTAGGATTGGAGGAAATGTATATGGCCGGAATATTTAAGTTTATCGGACAAAGTGTAGGAGTGGGAATAGTGTTCACGTTGCTTTTGAGGTTAACAACCGTTGTACTATTTATTCCATTAGGTATTATACACTTTCTTGTAAATTTGGAATATCTAAAAATAAATGATTTAAGAGATTATATTCGATCTAATTAATTCTTCTTGTGGCTAATCATAAAAGTTGTAAGAAATTCGGGTAAAGGACTTGTTTGTATGCGAAATGCTTTTTTTTCAGTAATTATTCCATCAAGAAATAGGGGGGGGCTTTTGTTGAGAGCTGTTAACAGTGTTCTTCAACAAACTTTTGAAGAATTTGAGATTATTGTGATTGACGATGCGTCCAATGATAATTCAAAATCCTTGATTAACGGCATTGGGGATGAAAGGATACAGTATTATGTAAACGAAACCAACCTTGAGCGTTGTGTGTCTAGAAATATAGGAATAGATAAGGCTCAGGGACGTTTTATTTGTTTTTTGGATAGCGACGACTCATTTCTCCCAGATCATTTACAAACCCTTTACGACGGTATTAGTTTGAATAGCAATAAAGAAGCACTGTATTTTACAAATTCTTATAATTTAAATGCCGATGGAAGTATTGAAGAAAGATTGTGCCCTGATATTAATAATTCTTCAAATGTATTAGATTATATATTGCGCTATACATTTAACCCCTCAAGGGTTGCAGTCGAGGCCGGTATAATGAAATATTTTAAGTTTGATCCTGAAATTCCAGGTTTGGAAGACTTTGATATTTGGCTAAGAATTGCCTTAAAACATCCTATACTACAAATAAAGAAGCGTACTGTGATGTATAATTTACATTCTGAATCGTATACGATTGGAGACGCGATGCGTTATGAAAAGGAGTTAAAGTATTTTAGGTATATATTTAATAAACCAGAATTAGCAAGTAGATTAAATAAGTCTCTGTGTAATAGGTTGTTGAGTATGTGTTATTATCATTTGTCAGTAAAATCATATCAATTAAATCATCGAGTAGAAACATTAGCGAATAGTATAAGATCATTTATACTTTATCCCAAGGGCTATAATGGGAATACCAACAAAACTTTACTGGTGCTTAGTTTATATTCTTTACCAATCTTAGGTGATTTAATTAAACTGGTTAACAAGTTTATTAAATGAAATTGAATGTTTAAAAAAGGTAAATTAATATACGAATTACCAATAAACATGAAAAACTCATGGAGTCATTTGTTTAAACCTGACTATGAGTATAAAAAAGTTAAATTATCGGTAA
>CAXHCC010000187.1:0-5261 GCA_964014945.1 uncultured bacterium
CACAGTTACATCCCCTTCTGGTAAATCGTCTATGGTCCTTGTAACAATGCCTTTATCAAAACCACCTTCTTGCTCTTGTATAAGTAAGGCTTTAAATTCTTTGTTATCCATAGTATATAATTAAAAAAAGCTTTAACCCAGTGTAATAACACTAAATTAAAGCCTTCACATGTTGTTTAATTGAAAATTATTTCAGCGCATTAACCTGCTTAGTCACTTTCGACTTAAGGTTAGCTGCTTTATTTCCGTGTATTACGTTAGTTTTTGCTAAGCGATCAATTAAAGAAACAACTTTAGGAAGTTTTTCTGTAGCAGAAGCTTTTTTAGTTTCCTCTCTCAAGTCTTTTAACGCATTACGCATGGTTTTAGCCTGGTAACGATTTCTTAATCTTTTCGCATCTGTAGAACGAATTCTTTTTATGCTTGACTTATGATTTGCCATAATTTAGTTTAATATATTCTTTTAAATTAACTAACCCATGTAATTATTGGGGATGCAAATGTACAAATAAATACGTTTACTAGATAAAATATATAGCAAATATTTGCATTTTCAAGCAAAACAACCTTATATTTGCAGTCCAAATAAAAGGAAATGACAAAATTAAACGCATATTACTACTTCTATTTTTATCCGGACTCTTTAAAGGGGAACCCGCAGGTAATGTAGTTATATGTGATTATAAAAAACTAAGAGCGAGTCCCAATGAAAATTTGGACTCGCTTTTTTTTGAATGATAAAAATGATTGTAAGTATTATAGGTGTAGGATTAATGGGAAGCTCAATCGCCAAGGATTTAAGGGCAAGGGGGTTTGCTAGTACTTTTTTAGGCGTAGGACGTGATAAAGGCAATTTGCAAACAGCAATTGACCTAGGGATTATTAATGAAGCAGTAAGTATTGAAGAAGCAATAAGCAAATCGGATGTTATTTTATTAGGAACACCCGTGAATACGATGATAAGTTTGCTTCCAACCATTTTAGATGGCATCACTGACAATACAACAGTAATTGACATAGGTAGTACGAAAGAGGAACTTTGCTCATCGATACGTGAGCATAAGAATAGAGCAAAATTTGTTGCAGCCCATCCTATTGCTGGTACAGAAAATAAAGGTGCAGCGGCAGCAATAAATAATTTATTTGACAACAAAACATGTATTATTTGTGAAAGTGAATTAAGCTCGGAACAAGCATTAAACACCTCAAAGCGACTATTCCAATGTTTAAAAATGGATATTATTGAGATGAGTGCTAAAGACCATGATTTGCATTTAGCCTATGTTTCGCATTTATCTCACGTGATTAGTTACACGTTAGGGTCTACTGTTTTGGAATTGGAAAAGGACGAATCAAAAATATTGGAATTGGCTGGAAGTGGTTTTGCCTCTACTGCACGATTAGCTAAAAGTGGTCCGGATATGTGGGTACCTATTTATGAGCAAAACACCAGCAACGTAATAAGGGCGGTTGATGCGTATATAAAGCAACTCAGCCAATTTAAAACCATATTAGAAGAGAAGAAATTTGATGAATTAAGAGAGTATATATTAAACGCAAATAAAATTAGAAAAGTATTACAAAAATAAATTACGATAGAATTATGGAAACAGCAACAAAAAAATTACTTGACCTTACTCCTTCATCGGAGTGGTTGAATATAAACGATAAGCCTGTTATTATTAGCGGACCGTGTAGTGCGGAATCTGAAGAACAAATGCTCACCACAGCAAAAGGGATTGTAGCTGCGGATAAGAACATCATTTTTAGAGCGGGTATATGGAAGCCACGTACACGTCCAAATTCATTTGAAGGGATTGGAGAAGAAGGGCTTAAGTGGATGAATACGGTGAAGGAAGAAACAGGGATGATGACAACAACTGAAGTGGCAAACGCTGCACATACTGAACTTTGTTTAAAGTACGGAATTGATATTTTGTGGTTAGGTGCACGTACCACCGTAAACCCGTTTGCTGTCCAGGAAATTGCAGATGTTTTAAAAGGAACGGATACAAAAGTTTTGGTAAAGAACCCTATTAATCCTGACTTACAACTGTGGTTAGGTGCTTTGGAAAGAATAAATCAAGCTGGCATTACTAAGTTGGGCGGTATACATAGAGGCTTCCAAACCCATGAATCTACGCCGTTTAGGAATGTTCCTAAATGGGAAATGGCCATTGAATTAAAAACGATGGTGCCTGATTTGCCAATAGTTTGTGATCCAAGTCACATTTGTGGTAGTAGAGATTTAATACCATACATTTCACAAAAAGCATTGGATATGGATATGCAAGGGTTAATGATTGAATCGCATTACAATCCTGACATTGCGAAAAGTGATGCTAAGCAACAAATTACACCCGATTCACTTAAGAATTTAATTGCTAATCTAGTAGTCAGAAAAGCTGATCCGGCAAATGATGTTAAGGATCAATTAGCAGACCTAAGAAGCGAGATTAATACGCTAGACAACCAATTATTGGACGTATTAATGAACAGAATGGCGGTGGTTAAAAAGATTGGACAATTCAAAAAAGATAGTAATGTTACTATTTTACAAACCACGAGATGGGAAGAACTGTTAAATGACAAATTGGTGAATGCAAAAGCTATGGGCTTAAATGAAGATTTTATAAAAGAAATTTTTACTTCTATTCATAACCAGTCCATTAAAAACCAAACCGACATAATGAACGGTTAATTTATATTATAACAGAAATGACAGTAACAATAGTAGGATGCGGAAACATGGGTATAATGTTTGCCCATGCACTTGTTAAGGACAACATAGTGGCGAAAGAAAATCTGCTATTGTTGGAAAAGAGTGAGGATAGAAAGGCCGACATTGAAAAGTTAAACGTGGGCCAGGTGGTAGAAGATACTGATTCACGCATTTCAGAAACAAACACCTTTATTATTGCTGTTAAGCCACAAGGGTTTGAAGCAATGGCCAAAGATTTGAAACACTTGTTTAAATCGGCTAATTGCATTATTTCCATTATGGCAGGAGTTACAATAGAACGCATAAGCCAATTATTAGATAATAACAATATTGTTAGAGCAATGCCTAACTCACCATGTGAATTAGGGATGGGCATGACAGGCTTTACAGCTCATAGTAATTTAGATATTAAACAAGTACATAAAGCAGAAAACTTGTTGGCCACAACGGGGCGCGCGGTATTTTTTGAAAAAGAAGACCTAATTGATGCCTGCACAGCCGTAAGCGGAAGTGGGCCGGCATACTTCTTTTATATTGTGAAAAATATGATTGATGCTGGTACTAAACTTGGCTTGAAAGAATCAACCGCCGCCATGCTTGTAAAGCAAACCATGCTAGGTTCTTTTCACCTAATGAACACATCTGAAAAAGAATTGGATGAGTTAATCAAATCTGTTGCTTCTAAAGGTGGAACCACCCAAGCTGCATTAGATACTTTTGATGCCTCAGGAGTGGGTGAAGGTTTAATAAAAGGAATGAAACGCGCTCGTGATAGAGCAAAAGAACTTTCTAACTAACAAAAAAGGGTAACATTAATTTGTTACCCTTTTTATTTTTTCCATAAAGCAGTATGGTTATTCTTGGAAGTTAACCGCACCGGTTTTTACGTCATACATAGCACCAACAATTTTCAATTCACCATTATCCACCATTTCGGCTAACACTTCACTATTTGCCTTTATATTGGCAATAGTTAACTCCACATTCTTAGCGGCCACATTATCCACAAATTCGCTATTGGAGGAATTTCTTAATTGAGGGTCAGCTGGCTCCTTAATTGCATTAACAGCAGGTTTTATGTTCTCCAGCAATCCAGTAAGGTTACCTAATTTTGCATCATCACAAGCACCTTTAACTGCCCCACAACTAGTATGTCCCAGTACTACGATCAATCTAGTTCCTGCCAGTTTGCACGCAAACTCCAGGCTACCTAAAATATCACTATTTACAAAGTTACCAGCAATTCTAGCACTAAATATATCACCAACACCTTGATCAAAAACTAATTCTGCAGAGACCCTAGAATCAATACAACTTACAATAGAAGCGAATGGATATTGTCCTCCACTCGTATCCTTAACTTGGTCAAGCAAATCTCTATCTGCTTTTTGGTTATTTAGAAACCTAATGTTTCCTTCTTTTAATGCAGCCAATGACTTTTCTGGTGTCATTGTTAACTGCGTTTCTTTTGTTTGTGCCTTCATAATTCTAATTCTGGTTCAACGGGGTTTGTTTTTTCTAATTTAAAAAATTCAATATAACTAGGCGGGTTTTCTACTACTCCCCTTTCTGATATTAGCTTAATGGTAATATTCCTTTCTTTCGCTTTAATAATAAAGTCTTCTAATATCACCTTAATATCATGATCTAAATATCTGGTTTTCCGAACATCTAACTCTAAAAATGAATTCTCCGCTAAATTATCTAACTCCTTTAAAATAGTTGCTTTATTAAAGAAGGTTACCTCTTCCGCCAAAATCATTTTAACTTTTCCTTCTTCCGTTTTTTCTTTATGCAAAAAATGGGAGTTTTGGAAGCTATTCCGTAGCACTATTAATACACCTAAAGCTAAACCAATTCCAATACCGTATAATAAATCAATGAAAATAATACCCAATATAGTTACTATAAAAGGTAAAAACTGATTCCATCCGAGCTGATACATTTGTTTAAATAATTCTGGCTTTGCTAGCTTCCAACCAACTATTAACAGAATAGCCGCTAAAACGGATAACGGAATCATATTTAATAATGTAGGTATAAAAATCACTGAAATAAGTAATAAAATACCATGAACCACCGCCGATACTTTGGAACGACCACCAGATTGAATATTAGCTGAGCTTCGTACAATTACCTGCGTAATAGGCAACCCCCCAATCATTCCGGATAATATGTTACCAGTTCCTTGTGCTAAAAGCTCTCGGTTTGTTGGTGTAACATTCTTATGAGGGTCAAGTTTATCTGTAGCTTCAACACATAAAAGTGTTTCTAAACTAGCAACCAAAGCCACAGTAAACCCTACTACCCACACTTCAGAATTGGTTATTACGCTAAAGTTCGGAAAGGTAAACTGATCAAAAAACGAAGATATGTCTTCAGGAACAGGAACGCTTACCAAGTGCGATGAAGCAATTCCAAATGTTTCATGTGACTTGGTTAAAACATAAAATATTATTGAAACCACAACAGCTACCAAAGGCCCTTGAATAATTTCTGTCTCTTATACACATCTCCGAGCCCACGAGACCCGGAATAA
>CAXHCC010000188.1:0-5258 GCA_964014945.1 uncultured bacterium
AAATTAACTAAAGCTTTTTGGATGGGTTATCACTAATGTATGCCTTCCATCCTGAATAAGATTTGCCAGCGTTATTTGTTGTGTTTCCTTGAAAATGATGACATACTGCTGCAGCCAACCCATCCGTTGCATCCAAAAATTCAGGTGTTTCTTTAAATTTCAACAAGGATTTTAACATGGCTGCTACTTGTTCTTTAGAGGCGTTTCCATTACCCGTAATTGATTGTTTTATTTTTTTGGGCGCATACTCCTTAATAGGTATGTTTTTTGATAGGGCACCTGCGATTGCAACACCTTGTGCTCTTCCAAGTTTTAGCATAGATTGTACATTTTTACCAAAGAAAGGAGCTTCAATTGCCATTTCATCAGGTTTGTATTCTTCACATAGTACAGATACTTTGTTAAATATATTTTGAAGCTTTAAAGCGTGATCCTTAATCTTCTCCAATCGCAGTACTCCCATTACAACAAGTTCCATTTTTTTATGTTTAACATGGATTATCCCATACCCCAGCACGTTTGTTCCTGGATCTATTCCTAATATTACTTTGTCAACACTCAAAATACTTGTATCGCTATTAAATTTTGTAAATTGTAGCCTGGTAAATTATTACTACTGGTAAGCAAATGCGAGCAATTTCCATTTACAAATCAAAGTTAAGTAAAAGTATAAGTCTATTATTAAAGATTTCAATAATACTTGCTGCGCTCGGCTATATAACCCATGGTATATTTCAATCTAGCACATATATTCAACTAAGTCTTTTTACGGATGATTTTCAATATCCGTTTTTGGTCTTAGCCATTCTATTAGTATTAGTAAATAGTTCTATTGAAGCGGTTAAGTGGAAATACCTGCTTCGAAACATTGAGAGGTTAAGCTTTGTAGCTGCTCTTAAATCAACTTTTAGCGGTATAGCAATTGGTATGTTTACGCCAAATAGAAGTGGTGATTTTGTTGGGCGTATAGTTCATTTGGATAAGAAGAATCGTATTAAGGCAGTTTCAGCAAGTTTTGTAGGTGGTGGGACACAATTTGCTGTAACCTTGTTTTGCGGTTCACTTGCTATGTGGTATTACTCATATTACGTAGATATAACCATGCTTTCATTACTACACAGTTTTGATATAAGCGTAGCAACCACTTCAATATTAATTGTTATAGTAGCAGCACTTGCTTACTTTTGGAGTAAGCTTATTCAGATTGCTAGGCCAATTTCATCCCTTTTTACTAGAGAGTTAGTTCATGTGTTTTTGCTCTCTTTGTTTCGCTATTTAGTATTTACAACCCAGTTTTATTTCTTACTTAGGTCATTTGGAGTTGATATTGGACTTGTAAACTCCTATGTTTTAATTGCTTTGTCATTTTTTTTAAGCTCTTTAGCCCCAACCTTTTCTGTGGCAGAAGTGATAGTTCGAAGTGCTTCCTCTGCTTTAGTATTTAGCTTAATTGTTAATAACACTGCGGCTGTGGTAGCAAGCTCAATGTTATTATGGATTATCAATTTAGGAATACCGGCCTTGATTGGAGGTCTCTTATTAACTGATATTGCTAAAATAGAGAATGATTGATATATTTTTTTATTCTGCTATTTTAAATGCCCTATTGTATATTATTCTGATTGGGTTATGTATGCATGGTTGGCAAAAAACCGAATATACGCGTATTGGCAGCAATTTAGATACTAAGGTTTCGGTCATCGTTGCAGTAAGAAATGAAGAAGAAGTAATAGAACGTTGTATTGAAGCTTTAATTTCTCAAACATATGCTAAAGAGAATTATGAAGTTATTTTAGTTAATGATAATTCGACGGATAATTCGGGCGAAATTATTCAACATACCTGTTCTAAATATGATAATGTTAGAATGATAACCATTGATGATAACGACAGTAACTTCGGGAAAAAATATGCAATAAGCTTAGGAGTTCAAAGTTCAATTGCAGAGTTAATCGTAACTACTGATGCTGATTGTGTTATGGGTCGAGATTGGTTACGGACTATTGTTAGCTCATACAACCAAAACAATTCTAAGTTGATTCTTGGTCCAGTAGCTCTTTACGAAGAAAAGGGAATTCTGGACAAATTACAAAGCTTAGAGTTGGTAGCACTTATCAGCAGCGGCATGGGTGCTGCATACTATAACAAAGCATTAGTTTGCAATGGAGCCAATTTGGCTTATACTCGAAAAGCGTTTAATGATGTTAATGGTTATTCGGGTATTATGGACACATCGTCTGGTGATGATGTGTTGCTTTATTATAAAATTCATAAAAAATACCCAGACCAAGTTAGCTTTCTGAAAAGTAAAGCCGCAATTGTATGTACACGTGGAAAGAAAACTCTAAACGATTTGATTTCTCAAAGAAAGCGGTGGTCTTCAAAAAAATGGTCTGATATAAATGATTTTACCAAGTTTACTTCACTTGTTGTGCTTTTGTTTAACATTCAACTTTTAGTACTAACCGTATGGAGTTTATTTGGCAATCCAAACATCAATCACAAACAAATGCTTTTGCTTTTGTGGTTGTCCAAATTAATCGTTGATTTTCTATTGTTATTTTTAACAACCCCGTTTTTTGGAAAACGTAAGTTTCTACCTTATTTCATTATTGAAGCTATAATATATCCTATTTATATGTTATATATTGCATCTACGAATAAATTGGGTAACACCACTTGGAAGGGAAGAATAATAAGCTAGCATGGTAAACAATAAGAACAGCGAATCTTTTTTATCTTACTATTGGAAGAAATTCAAACGCAGCAAACTTGCTTTGTTTGGTTTAGGTGTTAATACGATTTTTATTTTAGTCGCTATTTTAGGTTACTCCATAACTCCTGATTCAACGCCACTATGTAATACCCAATATATTGAATTGACAAAGCAACCACCAGGCTTTAAGGTACAAATGATTAAATTGAGGAAAAATGAGGCTTCCCATAAAGTTGGGTTTCTTACTAAGCTTTTTATTGGAGAAAGAAGTGATTATAGATACTTACCAATCAGCAGTTACAGATTTGAAGACGATCAAATTTATTATAGAGAATTTCAGGGTAAAAGAAAACGAAGGGTTACGGCGGAAAGAAAGTTGAAAATAACTGACATCGTGTTTCCATTGAAAGAAGGGGATCAACCGATATACATGGATGGAGAAATAGTTCAATATCAATTGTACGACAAAGACACTGTGTATTCCAAATCAATTCAGCGCATAAGATCAGAAATTGAAAGCAACCATATTTATTATCAAAAATTCGTTCTTGGTACGGATACTTCCGGAAGAGATATGCTGAGCAGGTTAATGATAGGTGCTAGGATATCCTTATCGGTAGGAATTATTTCTGTTATTATTTCATTATTGATTGGTGTTACGCTAGGAACAATTGCCGGTTACAGCAGTGGCTATATCGATGATGCGATTGTTTGGTTTATTAACGTTGTTTGGTCCATTCCTTCTATTTTATTGGTTGTTGCAATATCCGCTGGTTTAGGAACAGGTTTACTACAAATTTATATTGCAATTGGGCTTACCATGTGGGTAGAGGTAGCAAGAGTGATTAGAGGTAAGGTTAAGTTAATGAGAAGTAAGTCGTTCGTAGAAGCGGGTAGAGCCTTAGGTTTTTCAAAGGGTCGAATCATATTCAGACATATTTTACCTAATGTTATGGGGCCAATATTGGTTATTTCCATTGCTAATTTTGCTACCGCTATTATTATTGAGTCAGGGTTAAGCTTTCTAAATATTGGTGTACAAGCACCAATCCCATCTTGGGGAGCAATGATTAGCGATCACCGGAATTATATTATTAGCGATAAGGCTTACCTTGCTCTAGTACCAGGGTGTACAATTGTAATATTGGTTATGAGTTATGTGTTAATTGGAAAAGGGTTAAAAAGGATGTTTGATGCCAGAACCGGTGAGGAAGATATATCTTCGGTAGCGTAATATATAGGAAGAAAAAATGACTAAGAACAACCTTAAACAATTAGATTATCGTAAAGCATTACTTTCTTTATACTATAAGGCAAATGCTGGACACATCGGAAGCTCATTAAGCTGTATAGATTTGTTAATCGTATTGTTTGAAAATAAATCGGCAAATGAGCGAGTGATTTTATCCAAAGGACATGCAGCGGCAGCTTTGTATGTAATCCTAAATAAATCGGGAGAAATATCCGATAAAGAACTATTAACTTTTTATCATAACGGAACTAAGTTGCCTGCTCATCCACCTGCTCTTTCGTTTGAAAATATTCCATTTGCTCTGGGTTCATTAGGACATGGTTTACCAATAGCATCTGGAATTGCATTTGCAAATAAACTAAACAAAACAAGGGAGCTTGTGTTCGTTATTATGTCTGATGGAGAAACTAATGAAGGAACAACATGGGAAGCTGCTCATTTTGCTGTTCAACATCAATTAGATAATTTGATTGTTATCATTGACAAAAACAAATTGCAAGGTTTTGGGGAAACAAGCTTTGTTCTTGGAGATACTGCATCATATGATAAATGGATAAGTATGGGATTTGAGTGTGTTGAACAGGATGGTCATAACATTGATAAATTGAATACAAGCATTAACCAACTCAAAAAAAATGATAATGGAAAGCCAAAGGTTATTATAGCCAATACTGTAAAAGGAAAAGGTGTGAGTTATATGGAAAACAAACTGGAGTGGCACTATTTGCCGATGACAGAAAAGCTTTATAAGGAAGCGTTAAATTCTTTAACTTCTAACTACTCGTAGATTATGGAATCTAATTCGGAATATTTTAGTTTAAGTGACAACGTTGTTAGCAAATTGCAGTCATTACCTGGACCTATATTTGTGCTAGGGGCAGGTGGCTTTATCGGAGTTAATCTACTAAACGCGCTTCTTTTATATAGAAATGATGTTTATGGAGTTTCTCAAGATCACAAAAACAATTGGCGATTTATAGCTACTAAGACTCCACAAACTAACTTATTGTCTTGCGATATAACGGATAGTGCTATCACTGCGCGACTGTTAGAAAAATATAAACCTAGAACCATATTTAATTTAGCCGCATACGGAGCTTATTCTAAGCAAAAAGAATACGAGAAGATATATTCGGTTAATTTTAATGCTACTGTTAATTTAATAGAAATGTTAAATGAAATTGGGTTTGATGCCTATGTTCATGCTGGTTCTAGTTCTGAATATGGGACGAATAGCACAACACCTAACGAGCTGTCTCTTATACACATCTGACGCTGCCGACGATGTGC
>CAXHCC010000189.1:0-5228 GCA_964014945.1 uncultured bacterium
ATTATGATGTGCTCTGTGAAAATGGAATCATCATTGAGCCAAATGTTGACGTTGGACTGTTTGAATTTTCTAACCCTCAGCCGGTTATTGATAGTGGTTATGTAGCCACTATTAGAAAAATGGAGCAAATTAAGCAAGTGGTAATTAGAGAAGCCGATAAGAATGATTTGAATGAAAGAAGAAAGGAATTTATCTTTCAAAGTGGTGAGGTTGTGTTTGACAATATAATTATTGAAGGATTAAATGATAAACAATCATTATATGTAAAAAAGATTTTGAGAAGTGGTGATACACATATTACTATGGAGAAGATTAAAGAAGGTTATTTTAGGCTAGCTGGTGATAACAAAATTAAATCTATTTATCCGAAAGCACTATTTAATGATAGTACCGGGATGTATGATTTGTATTTAACTATGAGAAAGGAAAAGGATATAGTAACCTATTTTGGTGGTAATTTTTCAAACAGACCAATAAGTGAAGGATATTTTGGTATTAAGTATAACTATTTAGGAGGTTTCGCATCGAGCGTAAAGGGTAATTTTTATTTCGGGAAATTATACACCTCGGTGCAGGTTAAAAGTCGTTTAGACTTTCCACTTCCTTTACCGTTGTTTATTGAACCAAATGTTACGTGGAGTAGTTGGGATTATTACAAAAGTAGTAATACTTTTTTGGAAGATATTAAGCCATCTTTTTTGAAACAAATAGAACAGTACGGTAGATTAAACGTTGGAATTCCTATAGGAACAAAAGGGCGGTTGATTGGTGGTGCGGCAATCACAAAGGTTGCATCGTTATATTACCAAACACACGAGTTCTCCATTCAAGATACAACAGATGAAACAGATTTTGACGCGTTTTCATCAAACTTATACTATGAAGTTAATTCACTTGATAGGAAACTATACCCGAGTAAAGGGGCAAGGGTGTTGGCGAAAGTGCGTTATGTTCGTGGCGATGAGTTGACGATCCCTGGAAGTACTTCAATTGATACAATTTCAGAATTTGAGAAGTTTCATGAATGGGTGCAATTTAAATTCAAAGCTGATAAGTATTTTAATCGTAGAGGAAGATTTAAATTAGGAGCTATGGTTGAAGGAGCATTCTCAACACAAACCGTTTTTCACAATTATACTTCAAGCGTACTGGCAGCACCAAGGTTTCAACCAATACCAGATAGTAAAACACGATTTATAGAAGATTTAAGTGCTTATCAATACATTGCGACAGGGATAAAGTTAATTTACAATATTACAAGTACATTGGAGGTAAGAGCTGAGGCCTATTTATTTCAACCGTATAAGGCACTCGTAAAGAATTCCACACTTACAACAGATAAGAGTTCACCGTTTGAGTCTAGGCAAGTAATAGGCACTTCCGCCTTTGTATGGCATTCTCCATTGGGTCCGCTTAGCACAAGTGTTAATTATTATGACTCCGAGGATTCTCCGTTTTCATTTCTAATTCATTTTGGATATATAATTTTTAACGATAGAGCATTAGATTAGAATAATTCGTTGATCGCTACATGAAAATTCATAACCTAAGAATTTCATAACGATTTGTATTTCAATAGAATTATGTTAATTTTGCGCACTGTTAAATAGAGAATTTAAAACTTACAATTATAAAAATAGTCAACACCAATTAATATTATGAATGAAAATGTAATGTATTTAGTTCCTGCGCTAGGGGTTATAGGACTAATCGTAATGGCAATTAAATCTGCTTGGGTAAGTAAACAACCTACTGGAGATGAGAAGATGACCGAATTAGCAGGGTATATCGCCGATGGGGCAATGGCCTTTTTGAAAGCGGAATGGAAAGTGCTTGCGATTTTCGTAGCATTTGCCGCAGCATTATTAGCATATTCGGGTACTATACATGAAATTAATGGTAAAGAAATTCACGGCAGTTGGATAATTTCTATTTCGTTTATTATTGGCGCTGTTTTTTCTGCCTTTGCAGGTTATGTAGGGATGAATGTTGCAACTAAAGCAAATGTAAGAACTACGGAAGCCGCACGAACTAGTTTGAAGCAAGCTTTAAAAGTGTCTTTTTCCGGTGGTACCGTAATGGGGCTTGGTGTAGCAGGGTTAGCTGTTCTTGGTTTAGGTGGATTATTTATTGTTTTTATGAAACATTTCGGGGCAGTTGAAGTCGGAAGCAATGAAATGAAAACAGCCATTGAGGTATTAACTGGTTTTTCGCTTGGTGCGGAGTCAATTGCTCTTTTTGCTCGTGTTGGTGGTGGAATTTATACAAAAGCGGCCGATGTTGGAGCCGATTTGGTTGGTAAGGTAGAAGCGGGTATTCCTGAAGATGACGTGAGAAACCCAGCAACAATTGCGGATAATGTTGGTGATAATGTTGGTGATGTTGCAGGGATGGGTGCAGATTTATTTGGTTCGTATGTTGCTACAATTCTGGCAACGATGGTTTTAGGTCAAGAAATATTTGTAACGGATGCTTTTGGTGGTTTATCGCCAATTTTATTACCAATGGTTATTTGTGGCTTGGGAATTATATTTTCTATTATTGGTACCTGGTTTATCACCATAAAAGATGAAACGTCTAACGTTCAAAATGCGTTAAATCTAGGTAACTGGATGTCTATGATTCTTACAGTAATTGCTTCCTACTTTGTTGTTGACTGGATGCTGCCTGAGGGTTCAATAGTATTGCGTGGGGTGCCGTTTGATAAAATGGGAGTGTTTATGGCAATTCTTGTGGGAACGGTTGTTGGAGCAATCATGAGTATTGTAACAGAGTATTATACGGCAATGGGTAAAGCACCTGTTGATTCAATTATTCAACAATCTTCAACTGGTCATGCAACTAATATAATTGCTGGTTTATCGGTGGGTATGAAATCTACTGTTATACCTATCATTACGTTAGCTGGTGGAATTATGGGTTCGTATTACTTTGCAGGCTTATACGGTGTGGCGATTGCTGCAGCAGGTATGATGGCAACAACAGCCATGCAGTTAGCCATTGATGCCTTTGGGCCAATTGCAGACAATGCTGGTGGAATTGCTGAAATGAGTCAGTTACCTCCAGAAGTACGTGAACGTACGGATAATTTAGATGCTGTTGGTAATACAACTGCCGCTACAGGAAAAGGGTTTGCCATTGCTTCTGCAGCCTTAACTTCATTAGCATTGTTTGCTGCATTTGTTGGTATAGCTGGTATTGATGCTATTGATATTTACAAAGCTCCTGTGTTGGCTGGTTTGTTTGTTGGCGGTATGATTCCTTTTATCTTTTCAGCATTGTGTATACAAGCTGTGGGTAAAGCAGCCATGGATATGGTGCAAGAGGTTCGTAGACAGTTTAAAGAAATTCCAGGAATAATGGAGCACAAGGCAAAGCCTGAGTATGAAAAATGTGTTGCGATATCTACTGATGCTTCAATTAGAGAAATGGTTTTACCTGGTGCTATTGCTTTGATTACTCCTGTGGTTATTGGTTTTATGTTTGGACCAGAAGTGCTAGGTGGTCTATTGGCAGGAGTTACCGTTTCAGGTGTTCTGATGGGTATTTTTCAAAGTAATGCAGGTGGGGCATGGGACAATGCAAAAAAATCTTTTGAAAAAGGGGTAAAAATAAACGGTGAGATGGTTTATAAAGGGTCAGATGCTCATAAAGCTTCTGTAACAGGTGATACGGTTGGTGATCCATTTAAAGATACTTCAGGTCCATCGATGAACATATTAATCAAATTAATGTCGATTGTTTCCTTGGTAATTGCTCCCTACATTGCAGGAATTGGTGCTAATGATGCACATGGCTCTTGTGATTATAAGGAAATTCAAGGTGATTTTAAAGAGAAGTGTTGCCATGCGGATAAGGCGGTAGCAACGAAATCTTGTCATGACGAAAACAATGGTAAAGAATGCGATAAGGCTACTACTGAATGTGCCAGTAAAGACAAGAAGAATTGTAAAAAAGATAAGGAAGGCTGTACCAAAGACAAAAAATCTTGTAAAAAAGATTCAGTAACGAATTATAAGTGCGATATGGAAAAGGTTATGCTAATGACCAAGGAAGAATGCGCGGCATATTGTGATTCATTGGAATGTACGCCAGAGGAGAGAGAAGTTTGTATTAAGCACGCTGGTGCTAAATTAAAAGAGTAATTATAGTATAGTATAAGGTATAGTAGTTTAAGGGCTTCAGTTTTGGTTGAAGCCCTTTTTATTTTAAGTAAAACAAAGCACGAAACAATGAATAATTTAAAAGGAAAAGTAGCATTAATTACCGGTGGTAACAGCGGTATTGGCATGGGTATGGCATCTGGTATTGTTAAAGCAGGAGGCAATGTTTGCCTTTGGGGTAGGAGAAAAGAAAATAATGATAAAGCCGTTGACAAGCTTAAAGCATTGGGTGCTAATGGAAAAATTGAAGCGTTGCAATGTGATGTAAGCGATGAACAAAACGTAAATGATTCGTTTGCACATACCCTGGAAAAGTTTGGGAGAGTGGATGGTTGTTTTGCGAATGCTGGAATGGGAGATGCCTTTACACCGTTTCATAAACTGACTTTTGATGCATGGCGCAAAATGATGAGTATTAATTTGGATGGAGTTTTTTTAACGTTAAGAGCTGCTGCCAACCACATGATTGAAAGGGCTAAGAACGGTGACGCTTATGGTAGATTGGTTATTACATCAAGTTTGGCATCGAGAATGGGGGCTGCTGGGGGAGCACATTACGGAGCAACCAAAAGTGCGGTTAACGGCATGTCGAAAGCATTGGCTGTTGAACTGGCGCAATATGGTATAACCACTAATACGATATTACCCGGATGGATTGAATCAGAAATGACGGATAAACTTAAGTTTGAGAAGTTTGAGAAAAATGTTATATCACGTGTACCATTAAAAAGATGGGGAAAAGCTGAAGAGTTTGAAGGAATAGCCGCTTACCTTATGAGTGAAGCTTCTAATTTTCACAACGGGGATGAAATAATGATTGACGGAGGTTATGTAAACTTTTAATCCTTTTTGTTATTGAACTTTTTACGAAACCTACGAAACAGTTCGCCAAAGGTGTTAAACTCTTCGCGATACATTACACCTACACCTCTAGTGTAGGCTCCATTGGTACTTAGCTGATTAATGTCGTTACTTTTATTGTAAGCTTTTACACGAACTTTTCCATCGTTGGTAATTTTATCTGTCTCTTATACACATCTCCGAGCCCACGAGACCCGGAATAAT
>CAXHCC010000190.1:0-5197 GCA_964014945.1 uncultured bacterium
GCTATGCCGTTTGTTTTACAATTTGGTTGACGTTTTTTCGTCAACCGTTAAATTACACAAAAACGGCTTGCGATAAAACGACAACTGCGGCATAGGTTGTGTTAGGCATAGTTTTTATTTTTACCAGTGATAAACTCTCATGCCCGGTCCTAGATTGTCAAAAAAATAAACTTCTAAATAAGCTAAAATTAAATAAGTTATTAAGGACCATACTTTTTCCTTCAGCATTGGATTATTATTTGGTTTCAACCATAGTTTAATAATAAGAACGGCAAGCCCAGTTGCAATTGTAAAGTAACAAGTTAATTGCGTTAGAGCTTGACCCACTTGATCAAAAGTCCCTCCAGAAAAAAGCTTGGTACTTAAATCCATTATAGTCATCATTAGGACTGTTATCATGGACTTAATGATTAGGTTTATTTTTTCAATCCTAAAATAAATTATGTATGCTATAAAGCCAAGGGATAAAGGTGCTAAGCCTAGTAGAAATCCTACCCCAAAGATGTAGATAACAAACAAATTTGAGAGAATAACTGCAATTATTAGTGCTGAATATTTAGTATTGTTATTCATTGTGCCTAACATATCGCTAACAGCAATAGTTACTGTTATATACTTATATGCAGGGTTTAGTTAATATTCCTGTATCTCTTTTATACCAACACAATAACCGACATTAAGTACTTATAATCGTTTGTTGTCGGATATGAATTTAATTGGCATTACATATATGGGAATAAATATAGTTTATCTCCTATTAGAATCCTATAGGCATAATCTTAGATTTGGAATAGGGGAGCACAAGTTTTGTTCTCAATTAACGGCCTCGAGTGAGAAGCGCTAATTATTAAACAAATACAAGCAAATAAGCAATATTAGCATCTTAAGCTTCTTTTAATACAGAAACTAGCAAGTCATCAATTAATCGGTTTATAAAACAACAATTTTTCGTCGTTTCGTGCAACTATTAACACTTTTCCGTGTTTTACCGTATTTATCCAAACTAAACCTTTTACTTGACCTTTAAGTGCATCAAAGTTTATTTGAGACTCTGTTATGAAACGACCCTCCTTATAGTTAGCTATTGTCAATGCTTGTGCGTCATACCTTCCTTCAAGCGGACGTGTTTCAAATAAGTTGCCACCAAAAAGGTACTGGTTCTTATTGCTTCCTTTACTAATCACATTTATTGGAGCTTTTTGTAAGCCTTTAGGTAAGTCTACCATGTTAAATTCTCCATTTCCATTTCCATAACATATAACCGATCCTAGTCTTTCAGCAATTAAAGGCTTAGCATCTTTAACAATGTCACCAAAAACTTGATTAAATGTTTTACTGGCAAACTTACTATAAAGCAAATGTTTTTTCCTTACTTCCGGCATAGATTGTTCAATCCCTTGTAATCCTAAAAAGGTGTATTCTTTTCCTTTGTAAACGTACGTTAACAATTGTTCAGCTCTTTTGTTATTTGTAAAATCACCATGATATAGCCTTAAAGGAGGTGTTTTATTGCTCCAAAATTTATTATTGTGCCCCCAATTGCCAATGATTAAATCGTTGTTTCCATCCCCATTAACATCATCAACAAAAACAGACTGCCACAAACCTGTAGAATTTGGTATAGTTGTTTTTGTAACCCCTTGACTATTCACAATAAAAATGGTAATTGGCATCCATTCACCAACAACAACAATGTCTTTTATGCCATCATTATTAACGTCAGCAAATTGCGCATCTGTAACCATACCTAAGCCTAAAAAAAACTTTTCTATTACTTCAAACACTCCCTTACCGTTATTTCTAAGTACGTATGATGTTTGTGCTTGCCCATAATATTCAGGATTAACAAAGCCCCCAACAAACATGTCTTTGTCACCATCATTGTCTATATCTGCAATGGTTACACATGATTTATCTCGTGCAACGTATTGTAAACTGCTGTCCGACTTTGTAAAGTTTCCATCACCATCATTTATGTACAATAGGTCAACCAATGCAGCGCTTCCGTTTTGGAAACTATTACCACCGCAAACCACATATAAATCTTGATCACCATCATTGTCCGCATCAATAAATATGGCATCAACGTTTTCTGCAACAGAATCTTTTTGAAACAAGGTAGCATTGGTTGGTATAAAGTTTCCTTTATTATCCTGTTGAAACAATACACCAGGATGCAGTGTGGCACCACATACATAAAAATCATCAAGTCCATCATGGTTTACATCGCCTACAGCAACTTTAGGACCTCTATTTGATTTTACCTGAGGTATTAGCGGTTGATTGTAGTAGTCAATAATTATACCTTCTTCATGTTTCCAGTTTAGCGCTATTTCATCAGTTACTTCTTCATAAATATCTTGCTTGGTAGGAAAGTAAGCTTCATAAACAAAAGGTGCGCTCTTTTCACCCTCCTTTAATATGTGGTGCTGATTAGCGCTAATATTTCTTAATACGTTTTGTTGTTGGTTGGGCCAAACAATAACTACACTGTCAATTTCAGTAGCATCACCCAATCCGAAGTTTAAGCGCGGGGCAACCGATGATTGATAACCTCGGGTAGGCATTAATTGTTGGTATTGTACTTTGTTATTTGCATATAAATACACTTTGGTTCCTATCGCACTCGTATTTAAACCATTGCTTTTAAATGAAAAGCTAATGTAATTACTGTTTTTAAGGATGTTTTTTAATATTAAAGTAGTGTCGTTATTACTGCTAAGTACAATATCTAAATCTCCATCATTATCTAAATCAGCATAAGCGGCACCACTTGTAAAGCCTTTTAAATATTCAACACCCCATGTTTTGCTTGCATCTTTAAAGTCTCCTTTTCCGTCCCCTTTAAATAAATATGGGTGAGAAGGAATAAACGGTAGTTGTGAAGTAAGGTATAAGTTAAAATCAACAGAGTCTTGTTTCTTAGCGTGTAGTTTAGGGGTATAATGAATAAAATCCAGGTCATTTGTTGATTTATAAATACCTGAAGACACCATTAAATCTTTGTTGCCATCATTGTCAAAATCTGCAAATAAAGGAGCCCAGCTCCAGTCGGTGGCTGCCACTTGTGATTGCAATGCTATTTCACTAAAACTTGTACCATTGCCATTGTTGATGTGTAAGCAGTTTTTTACATTTTGTGGATGGTAACCTAACTTTTCGTTGACATTTTTGTACATGTAATACGGACGACTAATGTCTTGGGTTTTTAAAACAGCTTCATCTTCAGGTAACATATCCAGCGTGATAACATCTAATTGAGCATCATTGTTAATGTCGGCAATATCAATGCCCATAGAGTAGGTGCTGTAATGGTTAAAAGTGCTTTTTCCTTTTTCAGAAAAGCTGCCATCACCATTGTTTACGTAATAATAATCATCTTCATAAAAATCGTTGGTTATATAAACATCTTCCCAACCATCGTTATTAACATCAGCAACCATAATACCCAAACCAAAACCTAAGTCGCTTTGAAAAATTCCGGCTGCTCTGCTCACATCAACAAACTTATTTTTCCCTGTACTCAATTCATTTCTGAACATCCTACTAATCTTCTTGTTGTCAATGCTGTCTCTATCAGTACTGGGCCTAAACTTATTGTTATTAAGTGTTGTTGATTGACTCAGAACAAAACAATCCAAATCTCCATCATGGTCATAATCAAAAAAAGCAGCTTGGGATGTATAATCGGCAATAGCTAAACCATATGCTGATGCTTGATCTGTAAAGGTATTATCACCATTATTGATATATAATTGATTTTTGCCTTTTAAATTTAAAGTAGCTGAATCATTTACTGCCGATACATAAATATCGATGTAGCCATCACCATTAACATCTGCCATGGTAACTCCAGAACACCAATCAGCCGTTCCTGCTACTCCCGCTTTATTGGTAATGTCTTCAAAAACAAAATTTCCTTTGTTTAAGTATAATTTATTGCTGGCTAAAGTATTTCCTGTTAAATATATATCCTGCAGACCATCATTGTTTATGTCTCCAATAGCTACACCGCCTCCGTTGTAAAAATCATAATAGGTATATGCATTTAAGGTTTTACTGAGGTTTTGTGTGTTAGCAAAACTTACGTTTGATGTTTGGGGGTCAACAACTTCAAATAAAGGTTTATCATTTTGACCATAAACAATACTATTAAGGGAACATATTAAGAGTAGTATATATTTAAGCGCTGCTTTAATCATTTAAATTATCTGATTTCTGTTGAATTGAGAGACAAAAATTAAAGCAATTTGTTAATGTTTTAATTGAGTTACAATCTTAATCTTTAAAAATCTAACCTATAATAAAAAATAGGGAAGAAGCCTAGCTGATAATTTTGTGCTATGCCATCTGGGTTGTCTGCCGTTGGCGTTACATAAGTAAACTTCAACACATTTTTAATGTTCAAAAAGTTAACCAAGTCAATGGCTATTTCATGGGTTACTTTTTCAGCGTTAATTTTATAATTCACCTTTAAATCTGCCCTGAAATAAGGTTTAAGCCTACGTGTATTATAAAGACTGTCTTGGTATACAATGTCTTTTTGTATGTTGGATGCTGCCGTATCAATATAGCCATACCATCTTCCACCTGCACCGGATATTCTGGTTCCTATGGATAAGGTGGACTTTTCATTTGTTTTAAACTCTTTTCCAAGTAATATATTACCTGCATAATTTCCATTAAAGTCTGTATTGCGCGAAACGCCATCACTTCCCCTATATTTGGCATCGTAAACAGAGCCAGTTATAAGAAAGAAGAAACTTTTATTGAAGAACTTTTCTACCGTTAATTCTATACCTATGTTTGTTCCTGTTCCTGCATTTTTAACTGAATCCGGGAAAAATCTATCAAACCCAGATCCCATATTAGCAAGGGAAAATGCTGAGCTGTTAACTTCAACAGGGATATTAAACAGTTCTTGATAAAATGCTTCTGTTTTAATTCTCATGGTAGGGGATAATGCATGGTTGTAACCTATTACACTGTGCAAGCTTTTGGAGAAATCCATGCCCTTGTTTTTCATGGTGTATGGATCCGAAACATTGTTTTGGGTTTGGTAAAAGTAAGTGTAGTAAGGTTGTGTTTGTGAATGAAGACCAATACCTGCACTTAATGATTGTTTTTGATTAATGTTATACTCTACACCAACACGAGGTTCTAAAACAGATAGGCTTTTGGAGGTAGAGAAATACTG
>CAXHCC010000191.1:0-5062 GCA_964014945.1 uncultured bacterium
TATTTATTCTCTTCCATAAACTAAATTTGCTGCAAATCTACATTATTTTAGTAGTACTGTTACATCTCCAGTTTGCTCAATCACAATACCATTTCTATATTTTGAACGCACGCTCCAAACATATACATCCTCATGTACAAGCACACCTTGGTAATAACCATCCCATCCTTGGTTTACATCATTGGTAGAAAATATTATTTCCCCCCAACTATTAAATATCTTTAAATCATACTCAATTACATCAGCTGTAAGCGGAAAAAAAACATCATTGTCTAAGCTTGACGCATCATACACACCCCCAGAAGAAAACTCCTTGTTCGGGGTGAACGCGTTTGGGAAAACAAGATTAGCCCTGGTTTCTATATTAATTTGTGAAGTATCTTTACAAGAGTATTGATTAATGGCAACATTGGTAACCGTATAATTTCCAAGTTTTGTGTACTCGTGAATAGGAGCAAAATCTGATGAAGTACCACCATCACCAAAGTTCCAAGTTTGTGTAACCGAATTTATTGAGCTGTTTTCAATGGTAAGTTTTTCAATTGGTATAGATAAAATATTGGAGGTAGCTTTAAAAATGGATGTTGGATATGGATAGGCTGTAACAGGATAGGGATTTGTTCCTGTGCTATTAATGCATCCGCTATCTGTGGTAACAGTTAATCCTACATTGTATGGCCCAGATGCTGTATAAGTATGGGATGGGTTATAGCCAGTAGCGCTTGCTTCATCTCCAAAAGTCCATTGCCAATTTGTTATTGGGTCGTTCGGGTAAAGGGTAAAAGAGTTACTAATAAACTGAAACTGTTCCTTATAACAGAGCGTACTAGAGTCACTTGAAACTAATACGGTTGGTTGTTCTCTAAATATTACGCGCGTAGTATCGCTATAGGAAGAATCGCAAATATTCGTAAGTGCCAAACTATAAGTAGTAGCTTGGGTGGGTTGTAGCGTAAACGGCCCTTCATCTGGGCCAATGTTCGGTGTCCATTGATAAGATGTAATCTGTCCGGTAAGTCCTAGTTGAGCACCTACATAGGCATTTCTATCTACACAAATCGGAGAGTTAGAAAGCATTTGTACTTGCACATCGTCCAGGCTAAATACCTTTATTGCCGAAGAGTCTATCGTGCCCACACAACCTGAATTATCGGTAGCTATAATGGTGTATGTTTGGCTAGTCATATTATTTGGTACTACCAAAGTTCCTGCATTGGTTATATTGCCAGGCTGCCAATTGTAACTATAACCACCAGTTCCTCCCACTGCAGATGCAGTTAATGTAGATGTTAATGTAGGACATATACTATCATTTATTCCGCCAGTGGTAATTACTTGATCGGGTGCGTCTATATTTACTACTAATTGTCCGGTACATCCGTAAACACCAGATGCAGTTAATGTGTAAGTGTTTTCTGCTAATGCAGTTGCTGTGCTTGTGGTTTGAGTAGGTGTTGTAGACCATGAATACGAATAAGGTGGTGTGCCACCAACAACATTTGCTACTGCAATGCCATTGGTTTGTCCAAAACAAGTGTTATCAGTTTTAGAAGTTAAATTAACGCTAAACGAGGGTGCCACAAATACTCTACCAGCTGGAGTAGCAGGGAAGTTACAAGGCAAACCGTTTACCATATTGCTTAGAATTAAACTTGGTGTAGGAGAGCTTACCAGGTTGTACGTATGCGTTGTTACAGAGTCTGATGTGGTTTCTGCTACACCATCACCAAAATCCCAAATAAACGATGTGGCGTTTTGGCTACTTGCTGTAAAGGTAACCTCATGAGGAACACAACCATTTACAGGTGTGAAAGAAAATGAACCAATTGGGCCTTTTACATGTATACTATCAACGATTACAGTGTCCTTACAACCTGCTACATTAGTTGCTATTAAAGTAACAGGATAATAACCTGGAGTTGTATAGGAGTGAGGAGGGTTTTGTTGTGCTCCTGAACCAAGGTCACCAAAATCCCATTCCCATTGATTAATACCTAAGCCTGCTGATTGGTCAAAGAATTGTAATTGGGAGTTGCCACAAGTTTCCGAAATTACCGTGTAGGTAAAAGCAGCTGCGGGTTTTTGAATATGTAGCGGATGAACCAGTGAGTTTACACAATTGTTTCTATCTGTTATTGTTAGCGTTACAGAATAAGAATTGTACGTACTATAGGCGTGAGAAGGTGTAAAGCCCGATTGAACGGGCGATTGATCACCAAAGTCCCAAGAAAAAGATGCAGGGTAAGCTACTGCAGATCCGCTAACACCATCAAAGTTCACTACTTCGTTTAAGCAAGCAAAAGTATCTGCAACTACTACTGGAGTTGGAAAAGTAATGTCTAAATAGTTAAACTTTGTGGTAGATTGATCGCACCCATTTTTATCAAAGGCCGTCATAGTAACCGAATATATTCCAGGTACGGTATACGTATGACTTATTGTAGGGTTGGTAGTTGCTTCAACAGGACTACCATCTCCGAAATCCCATGTCCAGTTGGTTAAGGTAGAATCAGAGACTGAATTATCAGTAAAGGTAATGGTCGTAGGGGCACAACCAAACAAACGGTCGGCTGAAAAATCAGGAATAGGTCCTTGAACAATAATAGTTTTTGTGGTAGAGTCTTTACAATCGTTTATATCTGTTATAACGTGTTTCATTGTGTATACTCCAGGAGTAGAATACAAGTGGGAGGCAGGTGTAGATGCAGAAAGGCTGCCATCCCCAAAATCCCATAACACAGAGCTCATATCTTGAGAAACATCGGTAAAGTTCACCGCTATGTCATAACAACTTGTATCGTCAACTATCGTGTGAGCCGCAATGGGGTCAGCGATGGTAAAGGTTGCGGTGGTGGGTTCCGTACAAATAGTTCCACTGTTATTGGTAGTGGCTGTTAAAATGGCTGTTTTTAATCCTCTGGTACCGTATACATGTGTAACAGGACTTTGGTCAGCAACGGTAGGACTTCCATCGCCAAAATCCCAGGTATAGCTATCTGCTCCTTGCGACATATCAGTAAATTCTACAGAATACGGATTATCGCAATTCAGCTCGTAGGCCATTAACGGTTTTGGTGGAAGTACTCTTACCGCATTTTGTTTAGTTAATTCATTAATGCAACCAAATCTAAATACTACTTGTTTAACATAAAATGAACCTGTGTCAGGGAAGTTGTGTGTTACCGGGTTAAATGGAATTATTGCCCCTTCAGGTGTATCAAAGGTGCCTTGATTGGTATCAAACTCCCAATGTACAGAATCCGCACCAACTGACTCATCAGTAAACTCAGCAGCATCAACATGACATATAACTGGAGTTACAACTGTAAAAGCAGCTGTTGGGGGCGTACCGGCTTTTATATAATTTACCTTGGTTGTAGTTCCCGTACAACCATTAAGCGCTGTTACAGTGAGGGATACCGTATATTCGTTTTCTGCAGCATATGTATTACTGGTAGTTGGTATGGCCGTTGTAGCTACACCATTACCAAAGTTCCAGTCATAGCTTACGATAGGGCTTGCAGGTGAAGTACTCGTACTGGTAAAGTCAACATCCAAAGGTACACATCCTGATAGCGGCGTAGCTTCAAAATCTGCTTCTGTAGGAGCTATTACTATATAGGAGTTTTTGATAGTGTCGCTTGTACAACCATTTGCGCTGGTAATTTGTAAAGAAACGTTGTATTCTCCTTCTGCTATATAAGTTCGTACAGGATTTGGGGCAGTGCTCGTACTTCCATCACCGAAATTCCAGTTCCAAGAAATGGCACCCACAGAATTGTCAGTAAACGTTACTGTTAAAGGTGGTACACAACTGGTAGTTACATCAGCGGTAAATGCTAAAGTTGGAGATTCTATTACCGTTATATAATTAACCTTTGTTTCATTGTTCGTACAACCGTTCACATCTCTTAGTGTTACAGTATAATTGCCAGGTGCAGCATAGCTATGTGTAGGATGCTGATCCGTAGAAGTAGTCCCATCTCCGAAATCCCATGTACGCGAAATGGAGTTAGGTCCGGCTAACTCAGTAAACAGTACAGCTTCGTTTACACATAGGCTGGTTTTACTTGCGGTAAAATCTGGTGTTATGGCTTGCATCACGATATAATCAGCTTGCGTGCTTGTACTTGAGCAGCCTTGTTCGGTTGCCGTGAGCGAAACTGTATAATTGCCTAATGAATTGTAATCTTCTGCTGGTGGATTCTCTGCGGTAGATGTGTTACCATTTCCAAAATCCCATAAATAGGTTGCCGAACCATTACTGGTGGTTTGGTTAGTGAAACTAACTGCCGTTGGTACATTACAACTGCTTCGTGGGGTAGCTGTAAAACTAACCACGGGTACAGGTAAAACATCAATTGTAATAATTGTATCATGATTACAGCCAAAACTATTAGTAGTGATAAGACTAACCGGATATGTACCTGGCGCCAAATACGTGTTGGTAGTGGTGCCTGTTGCATTTGTTTCACTGTTCCCATCTCCAAAATCCCATACCCATTGGTTTATGGTACCACTTCCAGGTATTGAGTTGTCAATAAAAGTAGCCGTTTGACCCGCACATACCGTGCTAACATTAGTACTAAAATTTGATGTGGGTATACTGTGAATTTCTATTACCTGTGTGGATACATGGCTCGAACCACCATTACTAGCTGTTAATGTGACGGTATAGGACCCGCCAGTAAGATAGGTAGCAACAGGGTTTTCTACTGCAGAAACATTACCGTTTCCAAAGTCCCATAAATAATCATTAGCGTTGGTAGATGCATTGGCGAAGGTAATTGTTACAGGTGCACAATTATTAGGTGAATTGGTGGTATAGGTAAAACTAGAAGTTTGCGCATTGCTGGTAAAAACAAAAGCACTTAAAATACTTATTAAAAAATAAGCTCCTCTTTGTTTTATAGTTGATCGCTGTTCCATGATGGCTTGTGAAGCGCTAGTTTACTAAAGTACGTTTTTTTGCTTAACTATTTACGATGAATCTATTACCAAATGCGTAAAGTTTCTCCTGTCTCTTATACACATCTGACGCTGCCGACGATGTGCGTTGTGT
>CAXHCC010000192.1:0-4978 GCA_964014945.1 uncultured bacterium
ATGTAAACAGTGTAGGCGTTTTAATGGAGAATTGCGATTGGGGAAGGTATTGTTACCAATTACCTGTACCTGTATACCCAACGCCACTTTATGAAACTACCATGTGTTTGGTTTTGTTTGCTATTCTCTGGAGTTTAAGAAAAAGATTAAAGGCTCCTGGAATGTTATTTTCGCTATACATATTATTCAATGGTATAGAGCGATTCTTTATAGAAAAAATAAGGGTTAATACTTTGTATGACATAAACGGTTTTACTTTTACTCAGGCAGAATTGATTTCATCGATATTTATTATTGCAGGTCTTATAAGTCTTTGGTACTTCTATAGATTAAATAAGCTTAAAGTTTCTGGTAGTGAATTATAATTTAAAAGCCATTTGTGATGAAGTCTGTATCCTTGCGAAGAACGTAGGAAATTTTATAAACGAGGAGAGACCATCTTTTACATCGGATAAGGTAGAAGTTAAAGGAAAGAATGATTTTGTTTCATATGTTGATAAGCATGCGGAGCAGATGATTGTTAAGCGGCTACAAGAGCTAATCCCTGATGCAGGCTTTATTGTTGAAGAAGGCACAATTGAAAATAGGGGAGATGTGTATAATTGGATAGTTGATCCGCTTGATGGTACTACAAATTTTATTCATGGTTTACCTTGTTTTGCAGTGAGTATTGCGCTCATGAAAAATGATGAACTTGTAATTGGAGTTATTTACGAAATCAATTTAAAAGAATGCTTTTATGCTTGGGAGGGAAGTAAGGCATACTTGAATGGTATAGAAATTACAGTATCTAACACGGAGAGGGTTGAAGATATGCTTGTAGCAACAGGATTCCCTTATTATGACTATTCACGCATTGATGAATATATGAACTTGCTTACCTATTTTATGAAGAATACTAGAGGGTTACGGAGAATGGGTTCAGCTGCTACGGATTTGGCTTATGTTGCTTGTGGCAGGTTTGATGGCTTTTATGAATACTGCCTTCAACCTTGGGATGTTGCAGCAGGTGCATTTATTGTAACACGGGCGGGCGGAAAGGTCTCCGATTTTAAAGGTGCAGGAAATTACCTATTTGGTCGAGAAATAATTGCAGGTAACCAAAATTCTTTTAGCCCGTTTCAGGCTGTGGTCAACAAGCATTTTTATTAAATACTTAAATAACCCAATAATTAATTGGGATTTTTCCTGGTAGGAAGGTATAGCAGTATAAATATAACAATGAAATACGTTGAAAACCCTAAAACGTGATAAAGACCCCACTGATTTGTGGTAAGTATAAAGTAATTGAAGAGCATTGAACTCGAGCCAATTAAAAAGTAAATACGGGCAATGTTTTTTTCAGATATACCCATAAGGTGAAGGCTATGCGTTGTGTGATCCTTACCACCAATAAAAGGAGACCCACCTTTTAACAAGCGGTTTATAACTACAGATGTTGTATCTATAATTGGTATAGAAAAGGTTAATGTTGTAATAATCAGCTGCTTACTCATTATAAACTCCCCTTGGGTGTCCCCAGTATTCCATAAATAAGTTATCCCAAAAGCACCTAAGAAAAACCCCAAGAATTGACTTCCCGTATCTCCCATAAACATTTTTGCCGGGTTCCAATTAAACGGAATAAAGCCTACAAGACCGCATAGAACGCTCAGTAAAACAATTAGGTAAATGTTATTTGATAAATTTCCTAAAACGAAAATGATAAAGACGATATTAAGGATTATTGCAATCGAAGATAATGTAGATATTGAATCCATATTATCTAGCATATTTATAGAATTCATAATTCCTACAATCCAAAGTATGGTCAAACCAAAATTTATATAATCATTGGAAAATATTGAAATATAGGTACCTGTAATTATCAATATAACCGCACAGGTGATTTGCGCAACCAGTTTTAACAATGGTTGAGTATTGTATGCATCGTCAGTAAGCCCCATTATAAAAGATAAGGTACCTGCCGTTAAAATGCCAAGAACTTGTGTATTTAACACGCCAACTTCACTCGTAAACACAATTAGGTAAAAGATTATAGATAAAAGAAACACGATATAAAAAGAAAACCCTCCTAAAGATGGTTTAGTTTGTTCGCTCCACCTAACCATATTAGCAGGTGCGTTTCGTGTTCCTAAATTTGAAGCAAACTGTAAAAAAAGTCGATTGATATAATATGAAAACACCGTTGTAAATATAAAATACGCGATATAAAAAAGTGGTATATACTTTTGGGTATTCATATTAATATGCTAAAATAATTGATTTACGCTAAAAGTTTTTCTATTTGTTCGCGTTTATTAGGTGTGAACATTAAAATGGGCTAATGAAATTCTCGAAGGATTCTCCTAATTTGTCTTTATCAGAAAGTAACGGGTTTGCTATTTTCCAATCTATGGTTAATTGTGGATCATTCCATAAAATTGTTCCTTCAGAATTTTTGTTGTAAAAATTAGTGCATTTGTACTCAAAAATGGTGTTATCTTCTAATGTCAGGAACCCATGTGCAAATCCAGATGGAATAAAGAATGAAATTTTGTTTGATTCAGAAAGTTCAATAGCAACATATTTTCCATAAGTATTGGAATTGCTTCGAATGTCAACAGCAACGTCTAATACCCTTCCTTTAACAACACGAACTAGTTTGCCTTGATCGTGAGGCGGCTTTTGAAAATGAAGCCCTCTTAATACATTTGCTTGAGAAAGTGATTGATTGTCTTGAACAAAATTAACGGTAATGCCATGTTCTTTAAAGGTGTTATTGTTGTACGGTTCAAAGAAGTGACCACGTTCATCTTCGAAAATGGTAGGTTTAATAATTTTTAATCCTTCAATAGGTGTTTCTTCTACTTTCATAAATTATTAGGATCTAAAACGATTAAGAAAAGATTTTTTTGATTTTGAATTCGACTCCTCGTAATAACCATAATTTCCTTGGCTTCCATATCCGTATCCGTATCCGTACCCATATCCGTACCCATAACCATACCCATTTCCATATCCATTTCCGTATACCTTTCTTTCCATATCCACTCCATTAAGTATAACGCTTAACTTGGAAACTTTGCCGTTAGCATAAAGCTTATTGGCATTTTGTATAAAAGCTTTCTTGGAATAATCTGATTTGAAAATGTAAATCGGGTAATCAGCTTTTCTTATCATTTCAACACCATCACTTACAATTCCAACCGGCGGATTATCAATTACTATTACATCGTATATGCTTTTAAGGTGCTCCATTAAAGCGTTCATTTCATTACTAATCACAAGTTCTGAAGGGTTGGGTGGTATCGGGCCAGCGGTTATGAAATCTAAATTTTCAAGAGTGCTATGTTGAACACAATCCTCCAAGCCGTCCTTGCCAATCAACAAAGTACTCATACCCTTTATATTCTCTGCATCAAACCCGAAATGAATTTTAGGCTTTCTCATATCTAGGTCAATTAACAATACCTTTTTGCCTGAGAAAGCTAAAATCCCTGCAATGTTTATAGCCACAAATGTCTTTCCTTCTCCTGAAATAGTAGATGTTATTGCAATTGTTTTAGACCCTTCTGTATTAGATAAAAATTGAAGGTTAGATCGAATTGATCGAAATGATTCTGCCATTAATGATTTAGGGTTTTTATCAACTAATAACTGTGATCTTGGCATCTCTCCTGAGCTTTTCGGAACCATACCAAGCATGCCAATTGAAGGGCTAAGGCTTTTGGAAAAGTCGTTTACAGAAGTAATTTGATCATGAGATAAGAACCTAATAGCTATTAAAGATAAACTTAGCACTAATGCTAATAAAAATCCTGTAGCATACGCAGTTGTAGGGATAGGTAGTATAGGCGAAGAGGCTACCTCACCGGTTTGTAATACAATATTTTGACTAACAAAACCAGCGCTAGAGATGGCATATGCTGTTTTTTTCTCTATTAGCTGGTTATAATAATCCTCGTGCATTGAAAAGGACCTTTGTAATCTTGTGTATTCCATTATTTCATCATTGCCTCCAGCATATTTTAGGCCAGATCCTCCACCTTTCGTAGATAAAGATTTTAACTCTTGTTGCAATTCTCTCCTTCTAATATTGTTATTGGTAACAACTGACTTAATTTGTTCTTTTAGAAGCTTTAACTGTATGTTAATTTTAAAATCAATTGCCTTGATAGCTTCGCTTTCTCGGTTAATGCTATAAAGCATTTCTTCTTTCTGCAATAACAAGCTTGTTAGTTCCCGAAAATCTATAAAGCGGCTATTGTTTTTAGAGCTACTAGTATTGGCAATACCGAATTGTTGTCTATTTGCATTTCTATTAAGCGAGACTCCTAAATTTGTAGGTTCAGATTGAATTAGCGGCAGTAGGGTGTACGTATCAAAATCCTTAAAATTCTTTATTATGTGTAAGGTTTTTTTTAGATAATTATTATATATGTCAATATTGATGATTTCATTTTCAATTTTCTCAAAAGTCTCCGTTGGATTTGACAAGTTATCTGCCTCAATTTCATTGATGTTATGGTTTAATTTAAAGTTTCTCAAGTCAATTTCTGCATCTTTAAGCTTATCATACACTTCATCCAGCTGTTCGTTGATAAAGTCAATTATTCCGAAGGAGCTTCCGCCTTGCTGTTCGATTTCAAACGCATCATATTCAGTAACCATCATTGATACGATTGCAGCAGCCTTTACCGGATTTAAGTCCTTACAAACAATATTAATTGTTCCTGCTTTACCGTTAAGAATGTTTATACTGATATTATTCTTATACTCCGAAACCAATTGATCAATGTTGTTACAAACAAAATAAAAGGAGTTGGATTTAACAATAGACTGTTGCTTCTTAATAGCATCATAATTTTTGATATAAATTTTACCATAAAAGTGCTCTCCTTCAACCCATTGATTATTATTGAATTTTAAGGTGAAATTCTTATTATTTAAAGTGTAATTAATTGAACCACCGTTCCTGTCTCTTATACACATCTCC
>CAXHCC010000193.1:0-4966 GCA_964014945.1 uncultured bacterium
GATATTATTGAAGAGCAGGTAGAGAAAAACGATATTGATTTGATTGTTATGGGTGTTACTGGTGCTGGTAAATTGTCGGAATTGCTTTTAGGTAGTAATACAACTAGGGTAATTAATAATTTGGATTGTCCAACCTTAACAGTACCTGCTAGTGCAAAGTATCAGCAAATAAATAGCATCGCATTTGCATGTGATTATGATAACCTTGAAGATTCAACCGCAATTGATGAATTAAGTTCTCTTGTTAAATTTTTTGATGCCAAACTGAAGATCGTGAATATTGGCAAACGCGCTGAAAGGAAAACGTATGAACAAGAACTTTCTGGACGACTGTTGGAATATATATTTGAAAATGTGAATGAATCATTAAATGTTTCAAATGATATTGATTATAGTATTCATAAGAGAAAAGATGATGATATTGTTCATGGCATAAACAAGTTTGTGGATAAGCACAAAGTTGACCTGTTAGTGATGATACCAAGGAAGCATTCTTTTTTTGAAAAATTATTTCATGAAAGCAATACAAAAAAAATGGCTTTTCATTCACACGTTCCTTTGCTTACCCTTCATGATAAAGAGTAGCTGATTGTAGAAGACGAAGCTTAACATAAATAACTGTACTGTTTCTTGATGCCAAAGAACAACCACGTGAAAAAAAATTGGCTAATTTCTTTTATTGATGAAGTAGGGTGTATAGCCGCCTTTACAATTCGTTTTATTCAAGAAGCATATAAACCGCGCTATGAAACAAAAGAGCTATTACGTCAGGGCTATTATATAGGTAATAAGTCATTAGCATTGGTTTCTGTTACGGCTTTTATTATGGGATTGGTTTTAACTATCCAGTCGAGACCAACATTGGTGGAATTTGGTGCAGCAGACTGGTTGCCAAAAATGGTTTCTGTTTCCTTGACTAGAGAAATTGCACCAATGTTAACGGCATTAATTTGTGCTGGGAAAATTGGCTCTGGAATTGGAGCAGAGCTTGGATCAATGAAAGTAACAGAACAAATTGATGCTATGGAGGTGTCTGGCACTAACCCATTTAAATATCTAATCGTTACACGTGTATTGGCAACAACACTAATGCTACCCATATTATGTGTAGTTGCAAATGCAATATCGCTTTACGGAGCTTATTTAGGTGCAAATATTAGAGGGGTGGTTAGTTGGGATTTGTTTTGGAATCAAGTATTTGAAACGCTTAGTTACAGTGATGTGATACCTGCCATAACCAAAACTTTCTTTTTTGGGTTTGCAATTGGAATAATAGGATGCTATAAAGGCTATAATTCTAAGAAAGGTACAGAAGGGGTTGGGCAATCTGCGAATTCTGCAGTGGTAATATCCTCCTTTATTGTATTCATTGTTGATTTAATTGCTGTTCAAATAACGGATATTTTGGGTTTAACATGAGCAAAACTTCATTGTCATCAAAACCGGTGGTTAAAATTAAGAATTTAGCAAAGTCTTTTGGCAGCAATGATGTGCTTAAAGGATTCTCTTTAGATTTAATGCCTGGTGAAAATGTGGTTGTTTTGGGTAAGTCAGGTTCGGGTAAATCTGTACTTATAAAATGTGTTATAGGATTAATTATACCAGATGCAGGTGAGATTACCATTTTGGGGAAAGATATTTCCAAATTGTCATCCAATGAGTTGGACAAATTAAGGGTTCAAGTAGGTTTTTTATTTCAAAGTAATGCTTTATACGATTCCATGACGGTTAGAGAGAATTTGGAATTTCCACTTCGTCGGCACGGAGTTAATTATACCACATCTGAAGTAGATAATTTGGTTCAGGAGGTACTGGATAGTGTAGGGTTACCTGAAACAGAAAAAATGATGCCTTCAGAGCTATCCGGAGGAATGAAAAAACGAATAGCTATTGCACGAACACTAATATTAAAACCTGAAATTATTCTTTATGATGAACCTACTACTGGTTTGGACCCATTAACAGCAAGAGAAATTAGCAACTTAATGCTAAAAGTACAACGCAAGTATAATACATCCTCAATAATTATATCACATGATATGAACTGTGTTAAAGTTGTAGCAAATAGAATAGCCATGTTAATTAACGGGCAATGTCATTCAATAGGGACTTATAAAGAGTTAAACATGTCTGATGACCCAACAATCAAACCGTTTTTTGAGTAAATTAGAGCACCTTTTAACTTTCGGTTATGTCTAGTCAATCTTTAAGAAATACAAAATTAGGTCTGCTTGTTGCAATAGGTACATTGTTTTTAATTGTAGCTATGTATTTAATTGGCGACAAACAAAATTTATTTGGTGATACTTTTAAAATAAGTGCTGACTTCAATAATGTTAATGGGTTAACGGAAGGGAATAATGTGAGGTTCGGAGGTATAAATGTAGGCACCATAGAAAGTGTTAAGATTACTAGTGATACAACCATTCGGGTTGTAATGCTAATTGAAAAGGAGTCTCAGGACTTTATCAAAAAGAATTCGCTTGCAAGTGTTGGTACAGATGGCCTTATGGGCAACAAATTAATAAATATTAATTCTGTAAGTTTTCCTTCAGAAAGTGTACAAGAAGGGGATGTTATTGGCACCTTAAGACCCATTGAAACAGATGAAATGATTAGAACTTTAAATAGAACAAATGAAGATATAGCAGTAATTGTACATAATTTAAAACACATTACTGAAAAGGTAAATAGTCCAAACACCTTATGGTCAATTTTAATGGACACAGTGGTAGCGGATAATGTTAAAGAAGCAATTGTAGATGTTAAAAAGATAAGTTCAACTTCAGCGGTTATAGTAGGTGATTTATCTCGTATATCAAAGAATATTAAAGCTGGTAAAGGAACCATAGGTGCTTTGTTAACGGATACCGTTATCTCAGAAGAACTAAAGCAAACAATTGTCAATATAAATATGATTTCTGATTCATTGGCTTATGTAACTGGTGATTTATCCTTGATTGCTCATAAAATTGGCAATGGGGAAGGAACTTTAGGTGCATTAATGATGGATACTACTTTTATTCATAATTTAAATGAAAGTATGGAAAGTATTAAAGGAGGTGCAAAAGGCTTTGATGAAAACATGGAGGCTCTTAAACACACATGGCCCCTTAAATCATACTTTAAACGTAAATCAAAGCGCATTAAATAGCTTTTTGGTTCGTATTTTAAAGTGAGATTTGTCACCTATTGATATGATTACTGTCATTGTGACCCTATAAGCCATTCACTAATTTCGTTTTATAAGATTTAAATAATGGAAATAACTATAAATAACGCTCGGCGTTTAGCTGATATACAAAGTGATTTTCAGAATGAGTACCCTTTCTTGAAAATCGAATTTTATTCAAAAAAGCACGGTGCTGGTGCAGGCTCTAATAAGGAAAGCACGTTAGATGCCAACCTTACAATCGGAGAAGTTTCGAAAAAGGATGCCTCAGGAAGTATTAGTATCTTCAATGATACAAAGGTTTCGGATTTAGAAGAGGCGTTTGCAGATACTTTTGGTTTGTTTGTACAAGTGTTTAGGAAGTCTAATAAACTGTGGTTGCAAACAACTATTACCGATGATTGGTCCTTGGAAAAACAAAATGCAACTGCAAAGGAGATGAATACTCCAATAATTGATGATTCTGAGCCAAGCGATATTCGCGAACAAGAATAAATAATAGAAAATGGAAGAAGGAAAATATGGTGTATGGATAGATGGTAAAAAAGCCGTTATCGTCAACAATGAATTAGGAAAGGAAGGTGTAGTTGAAGTTGCTTCAGATATTGATTATAACCCACGAGAAGAAGGTGAAGGGAAGAAGTATACACGGATGGGGAAGCAGTTTATTTCTCACGAAAAGAGTGAAGAAAACTCTCGTCAAATGGAATTGGCATCATTTCTTAATAAGGTTAGTTCTAGCATGGGTGCTGCTACTAAAGTAGTGCTTTATGGCCCTGGAAAAATTAAGGATGAACTAAAAAAGGTAATTGTTAGTTCTAATACCAACGTTTCTGTTGAAACTTTACCTTCTGATCATCTTACTACCAACCAAATTGTTGCTTTAGTGGCGCAATACTTTTCAATCTAAACAGAAGCTATTACCTTTTTGTTGTAGTAAATAATAACTACTTTTATGCTCAAAGGAAATATCAAAATAATCAAGGCTTCTGGTGATTTAGTTGATTTCTCCTATGATAAGATGAGCAGCTCCTTAAGTAAATCTGGAGCGTCAGATACTCAAATAGCTGAAATAATGCAGGAGCTTATACCATATTTATATGACGGAATTTCTACAAGGACTATTTTTAGTATCGCTTTCAAATTACTAAAGAAGAAAAGTAAACATACAGCGGCCAAGTATAAGTTAAAAAATGCTATAATGGAGCTTGGTCCATCGGGATTTCCCTTTGAAAAGTTCGTTTCAGAATTGTTACGACATCAGGATTATCAAACAAGGGTGGGAGTACAAGTAGAAGGAAACTGTGTAAATCATGAAGTTGACATTATTGCCAACAAAAACAACCATTTAGTCATGGTAGAATGTAAATATCACAACGAGCGTGGTGTGAAATGTGGGGTAAAAACTCCCTTATACATACAATCTCGTTTTGAAGATATAAAAAAGAAGTGGTTGTTAAATGATGAGACAAAAACTAAAAAGCATGAAGGCTGGTTGGTAACAAATACGAAATTTTCATCAGATGCGCTTTCTTATGGTAAATGCATTGGGTTAAATTTAATTAGCTGGAATTATCCAAAGCGTAATAGCCTTAAAGAGTTGGTTAGCATTTCTGGATTATATCCGATAACTTGTATTACCAGTTTAACTAAGAGAGAAAAACAATTGCTATTAGCCAATAATGTTGTTATGTGTAAACAAATAAAGGATCAGCCAAAACTTTTGTCAACAATTGGAATTTCGTCAAATAAGGCAAGAAAAATTCAAGCTGAGGCATCAGAAATTTCCGTTGC
>CAXHCC010000194.1:0-4959 GCA_964014945.1 uncultured bacterium
CACAACGCACATCGTCGGCAGCGTCAGATGTGTATAAGAGACAGGCGTATTACAAAACTCATCTTTAACCAAACGCATTCCCACACTATCATCAGCTGCAATAATACTGCCAGCAAGCATTCTTCCATTTGGATATATTATAGTTAAAGGGTCTTCGGCTGCTTCCAAAAGTTCCCAGGCAACTTCTGGAACATCTTTCACATATTTGTTTATCATATTTTCGTCAGATACCAAAACCGCCATACTCTTATATTCTACACGTTTTTTAATCTTGAAAATTTTAGCAACTGCGTTTTTATTTCGCGCATCACAGCCTATTCCCCAAACTGTATCGGTAGGATATAAAATAACCCCACCTGATCGTAAAACTTCAAGGCAATTATTGATTTCTTCTTCCATTTAATTTGCGTTAATGGCTAGCACAACGAATATACGAAACAAATGATATCATTTGAAATGTTGCTAACGACAAGCTTAGGATTGGTATATTTTTAACAATTGGTTAGTAATTTTTTTGGGGTGAAATGTTTGAGCGTGATTAACCCCAGCTATTATCATCCTTTCTTGCTCTTGGGAAGAATTTAAAACAAAGTTTATTTTTTCGGAAAGTTCATTTACGTCTAACGGATTTATATAGATGCTTCCTTCTCCTCCAGTTTCAGGAAAACAGCCTCCTTGGCTGGTAATTACGGGTGTTTTGCACGTGAGTGCTTCTATGATGGGAATGCCAAAGCCCTCTAGTATGGATGGTAAAACAAAAAGATTAGCTAAGTGATATAATGATGGCAAATCATCGCTGTGTACACTATCTAAGAATAATACCCTATTTTCTAAACCATTTTCCTTTAAATAACTAGCTACTTTTTCAAAATAAGCCGTTTTTCTTCCTGCCACCACCAATGGAATATCTTTGACTCTTGTAAGAGATTTAACCAGCGTAAGCAGGTTTTTACGTTCCTCAATGGTACCCACATAAAAAAGATAGTTTTCCGGCAACTTGTATTTGCTCTTAACCCTATTTATGGTTTCATCTGCTATATCTTGATAGAATAACTCGTTGCAACTTTGATAAACAACTTGAATTTTATCAGGGGCAATTCCATAATAGTGTATAATGTCCTTTTTGGTTTCTTCGCTAATGGCAATTATTATATCTGCATTAATACAGGCGTCTTTAAACTTTTTGTTATAGATTTTAGCATCTATGAAAGGATAAAGTTTAGGGTAGCGAAGAAAGATTAAATCGTGAATAGTTACTACTTTTTTTCCTTTAAATTGCTTAATGTTAACTGGTAGTTCATTGCTTAAACCATGGTATACATCCGCATTGCTCTTATTTAGTAAGTGCGTAATTTCATATGAACGCCACTTAAACTTTAGCTTAGTATCAACAAAGCTTTGTGGTTGTATGGTGTGCATATTGTCATGCGAATCAACGTATTCCTCAAATTTATTGTCGCCTAGTTTGGGTGTGTATAAATCAAACTGATTAGCAGGATAGTATTGGCTAACAGATTTAATAAGCGTTCGGGAATAGCTGCCTAGCCCACTTGCGTTAGTGTAGGCTCTTTTGGCATCAAATCCTATTGTCATAATGCTAAACTAGATCACTTAAACAGCAACATCGTACTCACGTAAAGCATTGTTTAGTGATGTTTTCTTATCTGTGCTATCTTTTCGTTTACCAATAATTAGTGCGCAAGGTACTTGATAATTACCAGCGGAAAATTCTTTAGTATAGCTTCCAGGTATTACTACCGATCTAGCGGGCACCATACCTATATACTCAACAGGCTTATCGCCCGTTACATCTATTACTTTGGTTGACATGGTTAAAACAACGTTTGCACCAAGTACAACTTCTTTTTCCAAATGAACTCCTTCTACAACTATACATCTAGAACCAATAAAACAACCATCTTCTATAATTACTGGTGCCGCTTGCACAGGCTCTAATACTCCTCCAATTCCTACTCCTCCACTTAAGTGTACGTCTTTGCCAATTTGGGCACAAGAACCAACTGTTGCCCAAGTATCTACCATGGTACCAGCATCAACATAAGCCCCTATGTTAACATAGCTTGGCATCATAACCACGCCTTTAGATAGGTAGGCGCCATAGCGAGCAACTGCATTCGGAACAACCCTAACACCTAGTTGTTCGTAACCTGTTTTAAGCGCCATTTTATCATGATATTCAAAAATGCCAGCTTCTAAAGTTTCCATTTTTTGAATTGGGAAATACAGAATTACAGCTTTTTTAATCCATTCATTTACTTTCCATCCATCATTAGAAGGTTCTGCCACACGAAGCTCTCCTTTATCTAGCTTCTCAATAACTTCACGAATGGTTTTTATCGTTTCTTCGTCCTTTAATAAATCTCTATTTTCCCAAGCGGATTCTATAATGTTTTGCATAATGGTTGATTGAATAATTTGTGCAAATGTATAGAATATTTGCTTGAATAAATTCCAATGTTCTTTAAATATTGGAAAGAACCAGCTTCTTGATTTTTTTTACATCACTTTTGCGGTGCTGCACATGGTATTCTTTTTTTATTCCTTCCTCGGTAAGGATGTAGTGGTAGTTGGATTTAACCCCTTCTTTTTTTAGACAATTGTGAACACACTTAAGCGGGCAGCCATCTAAAGCGATGATAGGTCTTCCGGATTTGGCCAATTTAACCTTTGATTTAACTCCTCCACCAACACCAGAAATACACGACATTTCGGCTACTTCCTCTAAATCAAACTCCAATGCAACTTGATTGGCAACTTGGGCTGCACTAGAACTTCCAGAACAAGAATATATAATAGGTAGTTTTTTGTAGTTAGTTTTCGCCATAATTTATTGACTTACAAGTAGTACTAAAAAAGCCTGGCGGTGGTAGAACTATTTCAAAAGTAGTAAATTGTTGTGCATTAACAAAGTAATGCGTGTGTTTTAGCATGAATGAGCTATTTAAACAATCTTATGGCAATCAATATTTAGGCTATATAGAAGCTTTCAGGCATTAAATATTGACTATGCTACTGTTTCAGTAGTTTAATCACATTTTCATCCACTATAATAAAATACATTCCAATGGCTAAAGAGGAAATATCAATGGTAAATGGATTAGCATTTATTGTAAAGTTAGAGGATGTAACACCATTTATATTAGTTATCCTACATGTTTTTCCAATGATATTGCTTGACGAGGTAATCGTTGTTGAAGAACTAGCAGGGTTTGGTGATAATTGCAGTGTGTTCGTATGTTGGAGATACTCTTCAACGCTTGTTACGTCGCTTGTTAGCAGGTGAGTCCATGCAGACTTGTTGATAGTTGTACTATCAATAACGGTGGAGTTGTGAAACCCATAACGTGCAATGAATGTAGATCCACTACCACTTGGTTGTTGAGCCGTATATAAACAACGTGTTCCGTTATATGGGTAAGCGTTATTGTCTACATTCACAGTATCAAAACGAGGAAAAATACCAACTTTAGAAACACTTTCTAATTGATTAGCAAAATTAACCACAGCTTGATCTAAATCTTCAAATATGTTGAGGTAAGCATAGTAACTAATGGAAGGCGTATTGCTATTATCACTTAACCAAAGAGCAGGTCGGTTATAATGGGAACTATAATCGTTTGGACTCGAAAAAGCGATTGTTCTATCTACTAGATGCTTTTTAGCCAAATAATAGGCATGACCTCCCCCTTGTGAATGCCCCGCTACAGCAACCTTCGACCAATTGATAGTTGTTGAATCTACAAGATACTGATTCCAATTTTGGGATGGGTAAGCAGTATCTAAATAGTTTATTAATTTAAGTGTTCTAGTTGTTATCGAATTTAACGTGTCAACCACAATGTCATCACTAACTGGTGAACCAAAACAAATTTCTTGTCTGTATTTACCAAAGGCCAGAGAATCGGTGCTCGTTGCTAATGTTGCTGTTCCAACTGAGTTTAGGTAGGAAAGAGAAATTACATCATAACCCAAATTACCGGCGAATAAACATACATTATAGTAGTTGCTGGGTGTTGCACTTGTTCCAGGAATAAATAGAAAAAGTTTATTGAGGTTAGTTGATGGGTTGTGAATAACCATATGGTTTGCCTCACCTGAGTTATATCCAGCATCAGTTTTTTGAGTTGGTACTTGAACCGAATCTGCTTGAGCGTAACTATTCGTTATTGCGAATAATAGAATTGTAAATAGCAAAATGAAATTTTTCATGGTTTGGAAGAATTTAAAATATATGTTTAATAATTAGCTTTAGCTCAGATATTATTTTTCTAAGCTCAAGAAAAAAAAGTTTAATAGGTCTGTAAGTGGTTCTTTAGGATATGCGGGGTCGTTAGTTTTGAGAGGAATAGCAATGCTGCTAACACAAAAGCTAACTGCAAGTAAATGCGGGTTTGTATTTTTATTAAAACTTCCGTCTTCTTGACCTGATTTAATAATTTTAGTTAATAGCCCAATGATTCCCGATTCTGGATTGTTTAATTCCCAGTTTTTAGAGTGTTTACCTAAAAAAGCAAATATTAATTGACTAGAGAATGCTCCATTTTTTTTAAAGAGTTTAGTCAATACATCTTTAATTATCATCAAAGCCTCTTTTGGAGTGGCATTTTTATTTTGTAATAAAGCGTTTTTTACCTCAATTTTAATATTATCAATATACGCAGTCATTAGTGCTGCTTTATTGGTAAAGTGGTTAAAAAAAGCCGGGTCAGAAACATCAGCTAGCTTGCATATTTCATCAATTTTAACTTTTTCATAACCATGTGTACTCATGAGTTTAATAGCGGCATTGTATATCTTCCAACGCGTTTCTTGTTTTTTTCTTTCTCTACGTGTTAACTCCTTAAGTTGATCTAGCGGTATTAAGGTATTTATATCACTCATCTTGTTATAGCTGTCTTTAAAATTATAGTTGACTAGAATAATTGTAAAAATAAGGAT
>CAXHCC010000195.1:0-4860 GCA_964014945.1 uncultured bacterium
TATATCCATAGTTGCCATTGCCAATCCTGCACCGTTAACCATACAACCAACGTTGCCATCTAGCTTAACATAATTTAATCCAAATTCATCAGCTTCTACCTCTGTAGGGTCCTCTTCAGTTTTATCTCTCATTTCCGCCAAATCAGGATGACGATATAGTGCATTGTCGTCTAAAGTTACTTTAGAATCAACAGCTATAATTTTGTCGTCTGAGGTTTTTAGTACTGGGTTTATTTCAAACATAGCTGAGTCTGATTCTTCATATGCTTTGTAAAGGGATGCTACAAATTTGGTCATCTCCTTAAACGCCTTACCGCTTAATCCCAAGTTAAATGCAACTTTTCTGCACTGAAACGCTTGCAAACCTACTTTAGGGTCAATTTCTTCTTTGTAAATAAGGTGCGGCGTCTCTTCCGCAACGGTTTCAATATCCATACCACCTTCTGTAGAATATACAATGGAATTTCTTCCTTTCGCTCTATCCAATAACACGCTCATATAAAACTCGTTAGGTTCTGAATCTCCAGGATAGTAAACATCCTGAGCTATTAAAACTTTATTAACGGTTTTACCCTCATTACTTGTTTGTAGTGTAATAAGGTTATTACCTAATATATTTTCTGAAATAGTTTTCACATCATCCAAAGATTTTGCCAAAGCAACACCATGTTGTTCAGTGCCAGCAATATTTCCTTTACCTCTTCCTCCAGCATGTATTTGAGCTTTAACAACCCACCAACCTGTACCGGTTTGTTTTTGCAACTCTTCAGCTGCCTTAACAGCTTCATCGGGGGTATTAGCTACTATGCCTTCTTGTATTTGTACTCCGTGGCTCTGAAGTAACGATTTTCCTTGGTATTCGTGAATGTTCATAATGAAAAAATTGAGTGTGTACTATACGTTCTCAAATGTAATTTTTTTTTGTGTAAACCACAATTAGAAACTAGATATAATTAAAAACCCTTATCAATACACTTGATAAGGGTTTTGCTGGTGCTTTTAAAAAGCATTTATCCTTCTTTTTTAGTTTCCTTTTTTGCGTATCTAGTACGGAATTTATCAACCCTACCTGCTGTATCAACTAATTTAACTTTTCCAGTGAAGAAAGGGTGAGACTTGTGTGAGATTTCCAATTTAACTAGTGGATACTCGTTACCATCTTCCCATTTGATAGTATCCTTTGTGTTAACGCATGATTTTGTTAAAAAAGCGTAGTCATTACTCATATCTTTAAATACCACAAAACGGTAATTATCTGGGTGTATTCCTTCTTTCATTGCTTCAATAATTAAATTTCGGATCGCAAATATAGTTAATTACCTCTATAAATCAACATTCTTAATTAAATAAATTACAGTAAATATTAATTGTGAATGCTCTGATAAATCATTTTTGTTTGATATAAACGTTAGTTTTGTACTGCAGAACTAATAAGTGCTGCTAAACCACTACATAGCTATGATAGAGTTTGAAAAATTTGAATTAGCGAATGGACTTAGGGTTATAGTGCACCCAGATTCATCCACCCCTTTAGCTTGTATGAATATTTTGTACGATGTTGGATCGCGTGATGAAAGTGAACAACAAACCGGTTTTGCGCATTTATTTGAACACTTGATGTTTGGGGGGTCAGAAAATATACCCAATTATGACGAGCCTTTACAACAGGTAGGAGGTGAAAACAATGCTTTTACCACTCATGATATAACCAATTATTATTTGACTTTACCCGCTGATAATTTAGAAACAGGTTTTTGGTTGGAATCGGATAGAATGTTAAACCTGGCATTTTCGGATAAAAGTTTAGAAGTACAGCGCAGCGTGGTTATTGAGGAGTTTAAACAACGTTATTTAAATCAGCCTTACGGGGATGTGTGGTTGTTGTTACGACCTTTAGCATACAAAAAGCACTCATATAAGTGGGATACTATAGGCAAAGAAATTGCACATATTGAGGAGGCTACTATGAGTGATGTGAAAGCTTTTTTCAAGAAGTTTTACGTACCAAATAATGCGATACTTGTAGTTGCTGGAGACGTAACTTCTCAGAAAGTTAGGAGTTTATGCGAAAAATGGTTTGCACCAATAAAAAGCGGTGAAATAAGTCGTCGTTCAATACCTGTTGAACCCGTTCAAACAGCGGCTAGGAAACTTGTGGTTGAAAGGGATGTGCCCGTTGATGCGATTTACAAGGTGTTTCATATGTGCGGCAGAAGAGATGCTAATTATTATACCGTAGACTTGTTGGCCGATATTATCGGATTTGGGAACTCTTCACGTTTATACAAAGCATTAGTGAAAGAGCAAAAAATATTTAATGTTATTAGTGCGTATGTTTCAGGTGACTACGACCCTGGATTACTAGTAATTGCTGGAAAATTGAATAAGGGAGTTAGCCTAGAAGTGGCAGATGAGGCGATATTGCTTGAATTGGAGAAAATTAGGAATGAACTCGTTATGGATGAAGAGCTGGTTAAAGTGCAAAATAAAGTTGAAGCATTGCATACTTTTGGTGAGGTAGAGATTTTAGGTAAGGCTACTAACTTGGCCATTTCTGAACTTTTGCAAGATGCAGGAATGATTAATAATGAGGTAGAAAAATATTTGGCTGTTACAAGTGAGGATATAAAAATGCAGGCAAACGAGGTGTTACGAGAGGAGAATAGCTCAACGCTATATTATAAAAGTAAAAACACTTCATAACCATAAATTCAAGTATCAGAGCTTAACGTATAAATCGCCTTAATTTACTTCTCCCTGGTGAAATGATATTGGACTGATTTATTAATGGTCTAAATTCCTGAAACTTCTTGTTTTAATTAATTATTTTTGCTTAATCAAATAACAATTATCAACGGGTGAAAATTACATTTTTAGGAACCGGTACATCTCAGGGAGTTCCAGTTATTGCATGCCCTTGTGATGTTTGTCAATCAACAAATCATAAAGATAAACGTTTGCGTTCATCTGTGTTAGTTGAGTATAATGGTAAAACATTTGTTATTGATACAGGGCCCGATTTCAGACAGCAAATGATTCGAGCTGAGGTAAAAAACGTTGATGCAATCTTATTTACCCACGAGCATAAAGATCATATTGCTGGTTTTGATGATGTGCGAGCTTTTAACTTCATTAATAAGAAAAAAATGGAAGTGTACGCGTCGACTAATGTGCAAGATGCTATACGCAGAGAGTTTCATTATATCTTTTCAGAATTCAAGTATCCTGGCATTCCTCAGATTAATATGCACCTATTAGAGAATAAGCCTATCAACATTGAAGGTGTGACAATTAATCCTATAGAAGTATTACACTACAAATTGCCTGTATTTGGTTTTAGAGTTGGAGATTTTACCTATATAACTGACGCGAACTTTATTTCTGAGGAAGAAAAACAGAAAATAAAAGGTTCTAAGGTGCTTGTTTTGAACGCATTACGAAGAGAAAAACATGTTTCGCACTTTACATTTGATGAAGCATTGGCATTAATAAAAGAATTGCAGCCAGCGCAAGCATATTTAACACATATAAGCCATCAGCTAGGTAAACACGAAGATGTTTCTGCAGAGTTGCCTAGTAATGTTAACTTGGCCTACGATGGGTTAACGATTAACTTATAGCTAGTTGTTGAACAATTGTTATCGCCTCTTTTGCTTGTCTAATATCATGAACGCGTAATATTTTGGCGCCTTTTAATAGGGCAATCGTATTTGTAATACTTGTTCCATTTAGTGCTTCTTGTGGCGATGAGTTTAACAGTTTATAAATCATAGATTTGCGAGAAATACCAACAAGTACTGGAAGATTTATAGCAGTTATTTCATCCAATTTACTTAATAGTTCATAATTGTGATCAATCGTTTTTCCAAAGCCAAACCCTGGGTCAACAATTAGTTTGGAGTGTCCTAGTTCCTTCAAAATGGCATAATTTTGATTAAAAAAACCTTTTATTTCTGTGGTAATATTTTCATACGAAGGTTCCGATTGCATCGTTTGTGGTGTTCCCTGTATGTGAGTCAAAATATATGGAGTGTTATGTTTAGCAACAACTGAAAACATCTTATCGTCCATAGTTCCACCTGATATATCATTAATTATTAGCGCTCCCTCTTCAATGGCATTTTTTGCAATTTCAGCTCTAAACGTATCCACAGATATTATAGCAGCAGGAAAATGTTTTATCACAGATTTAATTACTGGAATAATTCTAGTTTCCTCCTCTTGGGTAGAAATGTTATTTGCTCCTGGTCGTGAAGAGTAAGCACCTATGTCTATTATGTTGGCCCCCTGTTCGAGCATTGTGCTCGTTTGCTCCAGCCAGTTTTTCTCTACAGTATATCTTCCTCCATCAAAAAACGAATCAGGGGTTATGTTTAAAATGCCCATGATTTGAGGGGAGCTTTTAAGCTTGAATATGTCGTCTAGTTTAGCGTAATATTTTGTACCTTGTGCATTCATTTTTATAATTAAATCAATACTAATTAGCTCTATATTAGTGTGTTAGTAGTTTATTAAGTTAAGTATGTCTAATACCTCAAAACAATACGATGCGGTGGTAAAAACCTGCAAAGATTTATTCATGAAAAAAATGAAGGATTATGGAACGGCATGGCGTATTTTAAGAACTAGTTCTATAACTGATCAAATATTTATTAAGGCTCAAAGAATAAGAAATATTCAGGATAAAGGTACTCAAAAAATAGAGGATGATATTCATTCTGAGTTCATTGGTATACTTAATTATTCAGTTATTGGGCTTATTCAACTTGGTTTGGAGAGTGATGAAAGAATGGAGTTGCCAGAAGATGAAGTTGGCTCGCTTTTTGATAAACATGTTAACGCAACGAAGTCCTTAATGGA
>CAXHCC010000196.1:0-4804 GCA_964014945.1 uncultured bacterium
GCTTTATTGATGTATACCTGCATTTAGCGGATGTATATCGCCAAAAAGGTGAAACCGAAAATGAAATTAATAGCTTGGAGCAATATGTTGCGCTAAGTGATAATGAAGAACTTAAAATTGAAATACAAAGAGATATAAACAAATTAAAACATTAATTAAAAAGTATTAGACATGCCAAGCGGTAAAAAAAGAAAAAGACATAAAATGGCTACTCACAAACGCAAGAAGCGTTTGAGAAAGAACAGACATAAAAAGAAATAGTACGATTTATCGTATATAATTTCTGGTGCCTACATTAATCTAAAGACGCTATTAGTCTCTAGATCTGTACACCAATGTTTTTTCACCTTTCCCTTAATTTAGGGAATCCAGAAACAGCTTTAATATTATATCAAGCACCGATGTGATAGATTATCACATGGTGCCTTGTTATAATTATACTCATTTAAAAAATTACGTAGTGAATAATGAACTTATTATTAATTCAACGGCTGCAGAAGTCACTATTGCTTTATTAAGCAATAAAAGGCTTGTTGAACTTAACCAAGAGCAAACCAATAACAACTACAGTGTTGGGGATGTTTACCTAGGCAGGGTTAAAAAAGTAATGCCCGGACTTAACGCTGCATTTGTAGATGTAGGTTATGAAAAAGACGCTTTTTTACATTACTTAGATTTAGGCCCACATGCAAATTCTGTAAATGCCTATACTAAGCTGGTACAATCCGGCAAGAAAAAAGGAGCTAAGTTAGACAAGTTCAGAAAGGAAAAAGAAGTACCAAAAGATGGAAAAATAGGATCTATTGTTTCGGCTAATCAACAAATATTGGTTCAAATAGCCAAAGAGCCTATTTCAACCAAAGGTCCTCGCATAACTTCTGAAATTTCATTAGCGGGTAGGTATATTGTATTAATACCCTTCTCAAATAAAATATCAGTTTCGCAAAAGATTAAAACGAGTGGTGAAAAAACGCGTTTAAAAAGGTTAATTGAAAGTATAAAACCAAAAAACTTTGGTGTGATTATACGAACAGTTGCTGAAGATAAAACGGTTGCGGAACTGGATGCAGATTTAAAGGATTTATTGGAGAAATGGACACGATGCTACGATGAACTTAAAATTGCAAAACCTCCTAAAAAAGTGCTTGGAGAGGTGGGAAGAACAGCCGCAATTTTACGCGACCTACTAAATGAAAGCTTTAATAGTATTCATATAAATGATGAAAAATTATTTGAGGAAGTTAAAAGCTATCTTCAAAAAATTGCTCCCGACAAAGAGAAAATTGTAAAACTTTACAAAGGAGCCGCTCCCATTTTTGATCACTTTGGTGTTGATAGGCAAATAAAAGCACTGTTTGGTAAAAATGTTACGATGAAATCGGGTGCCTACCTGATTATTGAGCATACAGAAGCCTTACACGTAATTGACGTAAATAGTGGAAATAGAGCTAAATCTGACAAATCGCAAGAAACAAACGCCCTAGAGGTTAACCTAGAATCAGCAGTTGAAATTGCACGGCAGTTAAGAATGCGCGACATGGGTGGAATTATTGTTGTGGACTTTATTGATTTGCATTCTGCGGAAAACAGAAAACTACTCTTTGAAAAAATGAAGTCGGAAATGGCCAAAGATAGAGCCAAGCACAACATATTACCGCCAAGTAAATTTGGGCTGGTTCAAATTACCCGTCAAAGGGTGAGGCCTGAAATGAACATTGTTACTGTAGAAAAATGCCCAACATGTAACGGAACAGGTGAAATTCAAGCCAGTGTTTTAATAGTGGATCAAATTGAAAACAGCTTACGTTACTTACTACAAGAACAAAATGAACAAAATATTACGCTTTGTGTACACCCATACCTAGAAGCATTTATTACTAAAGGGTTTTTTAACTCGCTAAAGCGGCAATGGCGCAAACGATATGGACGCAACTTTAACGTACGCGCTACAACATCGTATGACTTTTTAGAATACAGGTTTTTTAATAAAGAAAACGACGAGATTAAAATTTAATTGGTAGTTATTCTTTAAGCCAACACCCTTTTATTATTAGGGCTGAAACGTTGTTTAAAAGTTTTATTTATTATTCCTTTTTTTGCTTTTGGCAAAGGGCTAAGGTTTAAATTTAATGGCTAAATTTGTAGGAATACCACACACATTATGAGCGATTTTATTGTTTCTGCACGAAAATACCGCCCGGCAACATTTGACACTGTTGTTGGTCAAGCTCATATAACCAATACGCTGAAAAATGCCATTAAAACAAATCATTTAGCGCAGGCATTTTTATTTTGCGGACCACGTGGAGTTGGAAAGACAACATGTGCTCGTATACTGGCTAAAACTATCAATTGCTTAAACATTACTGATAATGTTGAAGCATGCAATGAATGTGAGTCGTGTAATTCGTTTAACGAAGGAGCATCGCACAATGTATTTGAGTTGGATGCAGCCTCCAACAATTCCGTTGATGATATAAGAAGTTTAATTGAGCAAGTTAGGTACGCACCACAATTAGGTAAGTATAAAGTTTACATTATAGATGAGGTGCATATGCTATCGCAAAGCGCGTTTAATGCTTTTCTAAAAACACTAGAAGAGCCACCAAAGCATGCCATCTTTATTTTAGCAACAACTGAAAAACACAAAATTTTACCAACGATACTATCGCGATGCCAAATTTTTGATTTTAACAGAATTCAGATTGATGATATAGCAAAACACTTGGCCTTTATTGCAAATAATGAACAAGTAAAAGCAGAAGATGAAGGGTTGCATATAATTGCACAGAAATCTGATGGTGCCTTACGTGACGCTTGCTCTATGTTTGACCAAATAGTAAGTTTTACCGGCGGCAACATTACCTATAAAGCGGTAATAGACAACTTAAATATTTTAGATTACGATTATTATTTTAAAGTAACAGATGCTCTATTAGAAGAAAATATATCACAAGCCCTATTGCTTTTTAATGAAATAACCAACAATGGATTTGATGGACACAACTTCATTGCTGGCTTGAGTTCGCATTTTCGAAATTTATTGGTAAGTAAAGATGTTGCTACCTTACAACTGTTAGAGGTTAGTGATAGTATAAAAGAAAAGTACAAATCGCAATCTGCAAAAAGTAGCCTTACCTTTTTAGTAAAAGGTTTAACACTTTTTAATAAAACCGATAGCGCTTATAAAACCAGTAAAAACCAACGGCTCCAAGTTGAATTAGCACTTATTCAACTTTCATCGATAAACGCATTTAAAGCGGATGTCGAAAAAAAAAAGGACATAGCTAATCCTTCTGCAGCCAACCCTGCAAAAAAAGACGAATTACCATCCAAAGAAACAGCAGTTAATGCAGTTTCATCAACCGTATCTTCACCAAATTCGGATAATAAATCTGACAATACCCCTCAGGAAGCAACTGCTTCTCAATCGATTGTTGAAGAAAGTAAGGAAGCATATAAGCAAGCAAGTACCCCTAACCAAGCGCCTAAGAATTCACTTAAAAGGTCAGCGCTCAAAACTTCCACTCCGTCCATTAGTGCAAAATTAGCCAAGAACGAGGATGATAATATTAACGATCAAACACAAACACAGGAACAAAAAGTAGAATATAAATTTGATCTGAATGAATTGGTGACCACGTGGAATAGTTACGCCGCATTGAAAAAGGAAGATGGAAAAATAAATTTAGCCACCGCATTAACTGGCAAAAAGCCAATATTAAAAGACAACTACCACATAGAATTTGAAGTTAGCAACAAGGCCATAGAAGAAGCGCTAAATGAAGATAAAGCTAACTTTCTTGAATATCTGCGACGCACTCTAAATAACTATTCAATAAAGCTTCAGCTAAATCTGGTGGCAATCGATGAAAGCAAAAAACTTTATTCCGCTACTGATAAGTATAAGCACCTCGCTAATAAAAACCCAGCAATTGATAAGCTACGAAAAGCGTTCGACTTAGATATTGAATTTTAATAGTTGTGAGCGAATATCTTCAACAGAAAATAGCCTTAACGCTAATTCCAAATATAGGCGACATACTTGCAAAACGCCTAGTAGCATACTGTGGTAGCCCTGAAGCTGTTTTTAGTGAAAATAAAAAGGCACTGGAAAAGATACCAGGGATTGGAGAACGTTTCTCAAAATCGATCCTTGATGTAAATGCTGGCATTTTTAAAAGAGCAGAAGCTGAAGTAACCTTTATTGAAAACAATAATATTACTCCCCTATTCTATTTAGACAAAAATTACCCAAAACGTTTAAATCAATGTGAAGATAGCCCCGTAATGTTGTATTACAAAGGCAACGCGGATTTAAATACGCAAAGAATAGTTAGTATAGTGGGTACGCGAAACGCAACCAATTATGGTAAAAATATATGTGAAAAGTTGGTTGACGATTTAAAAGGTTTAAACGTGACTATTGTAAGCGGTTTGGCTTATGGTATAGACATTTGTTCGCATAAAGCTGCAATAAAAAACAACATACCAACCGTTGCGGTATTAGCACATGGTTTGGACAGAATTTATCCAAGCACCCATCAAAATACCGCACAAAAAATGTTGGAAAACGGAGGTTGGCTTTCTGATTATATGAGTGAGACCAATCCTGATCGTGAAAATTTCCCTAGCCGAAACAGAATAGTTGCAGGAATGGCAGATGCAACAATTGTTGTGGAGTCCAAAAGCAAAGGAGGCTCTTTAATAACCGCGGATATTGCCAATAGCTATAACAGAGACGTGTTTGCTTTTCCAGGAAAAGTTGGTGATGTAGCTTCCGAAGGTTGTAATAACATAATAA
>CAXHCC010000197.1:0-4769 GCA_964014945.1 uncultured bacterium
GTTTTAGGAGCTGGCGGTTCTTTTTCTTCAGCTTTATCTTCTATTTTGACAGCTTTCTTTTTCTTTCCAGCAACGGCATCTAAATCTATTTGATCAACAACTTTTACATTTACATCAGCATTTGCCTTAGGCTTAGGCTCACCCTCTTCCTCCTGCACTTTTGAGGCTTCTTTTTCAGCTTGTGCTTTAGCCTCTTCTGCTTCTTGCTCTGCTTTTTTAGCTTTTAACGCGGCTGCATTTGTAACTTGTGTTGCTTCTTCCTTTGCAGCCTTTTCCGATTGATACTCAGCAGAAAGCAAATCATACAGCTCCTCTGGTAACTTCAACATCGGATTTTTTTCAATTTTATGCCCCTTACTATCAAGGAACTCAGCAATTGTTGAAATACTTACATTAAGCTCTTTCGCTACTTTACTCAATCTTTGTCCTGCGCTTTTGGCCATACTAAATTTATTTTTTAGGCTTTTCTATTGTTCTATACTAACTGTTCTGCTATACAACCTCTACTTATTCAAACTCTGATTGAAGAATAGTCTTCACCTCTCCAATAGTTTCTTCCTCTAAATCAGTTCTTTTTACAAGCTCTTCCGATGAAAGCTCTAACACACTTTTTGCGGTATCACAACCAATATTCTTTAACTCATCAATAATCCAGCTTTCAATTTCATCTGCAAACTCTTCCAAATCAACATCTTCATTATCAACATCCGTATCACGGAACACATCAATTTCATATCCGGTAAGCTTTCCAGCCAACTTAATATTATGTCCACCTCTACCAATTGCCAAGGACACTTGGTCTGGCTTTAAAAATACTTCTGCATGATTCGTTTCATCATCAATTTTTACAGATGTAATTTTTGCTGGACTTAATGAACGAGTAATGTATAAAGAAGGATTAGTAGTAAAATTAATCACATCAATATTTTCATTACCCAACTCCCTTACAATACCATGAATCCTTGCCCCCTTCATTCCAACACAAGCTCCTACCGGATCCACTCGATCATCATAGGACTCAACTGCAACTTTCGCTCTCTCACCTGGCTCTCTAACAATATTCTTGATAGTAATTAAGCCATCAAATACTTCAGGTACCTCTAATTCAAACAAACGCTCTAAGAATTCAGGAGCAGCACGAGAAAGAATAATAACAGGATTGTTGTTACGCATTTCTACTTCTTTAATTACCGCACGTACACTTTCTCCTTTTTTAAAGAAATCTGATGGAATTTGCTCTGTTTTAGGAAGAATTAATTCATTGCCTTCCTCATCCAGTATTAAAATTTCTTTTTTCCAAATCTGATACACTTCACCGGTCAATATCTCTCCAACCCTTTCTGAATACTTCTTAAACACATTTCCTTTTTCCAATTCCAATATTTTCGCCACTAAATTTTGACGTAATGAAAGTACTACCCTACGACCAAAGTCGTTCAGCTGAACTGGGGTTGTCACCTCCTCGCCCAACTCAAACTCTTCATCAATTTTTTGAGCTTCTGATAAGCTAATATGCTTCCCTTCCTCGTAATCGAAACTATCTTCAGCAAATTCATCATCTACGATTTCTCTGTTTTGCCAAATTTCTATATCCCCTCTATCTGGGTTCACAATTATGTCAAAATTTTCGTCTGTTCCGTATTTTTTAATAAGCATATTTCTAAAAATCTCCTCAATTATACTCATCAAGGTTGCTCTATCAATATTCTTTACTTCTTTAAAATCTGCGAACGACTCAATTAAATTAATACTTTCCATTTTTTTGATTATATATTTAAAATAATAGCACTAGTTTGGTTTGTTTGATATCCTCAAACCGCAATTCAACATTATTAATTATTTCTTGTTTTTTCTTTTTCCCTTCCACCCTTTCAGATGTCTTAGTTTCCAGCACAATACCGCTTTCGTCAGCCGACAATAATGTGCCCGTGTATTTAATTCCTCCTTTTGCAATAACATCAACACGCTTACCAATATTCTTCTGATATTGCTTTAATATCAAAAAGGGCTCAGACAATCCAGGCGACATTACGTTCAATTCAAAATCTTCAACTTCTCTATCCAAGTTTGATTCGATCTGTCTACTCATAGTAATACAATCATCTATCCCTACTCCCTCATCATTATCCAACAAAACCACAATCTTATTCCCTGGCTTAACCGATATATCCACAATATAATTCCCTTTATCCCCAAGTCCTCCAGTTGCCAATTGTGCTATTTGCTCTTCTGTTATCATATTCCTGAAAAACAAAGAGGGGACATTCGTCCCCTCTTTATCCTTTCCTAATGTTTTGCGCCGCAAATATAGGCATTTTATCCGATACGGATCAAATTTATTTGAGATATGTATTTAATTAGTAATGCCCTTTGGCTTTAATTGCCATTTCAAGCTTCTTTAGCGCAGTAATGTATGCTCCTAGCCTTAATGTTGTTTTGTATTCTTCGGCATTCGCCCAAATGCTTTCAAACGCAGCATTCATTGAGTTATCGTGTTTTTCATTCACCTCATCTTCTGACCAATAATGTCCGTATTTATTTTGAACCCATTCGAAATACGAAACGGTTACCCCTCCTCCGTTTGCCAATATATCTGGTACTATAATGATTCCTTTATCACTTAAAATCTCATCTGCCTCAGGAACAACTGGACCGTTTGCTCCTTCTACAATTAGTTTTGCTTTAACATCTGGTGCTAATTCCAGTGTAATTGCGTTTTGTAGAGCTGCAGGAATCAGAATATCAACATCTGCAGTAATCAACTCATTTGGCTCAATGGGTGTTGCTCCTTCAAAACCCTTCAACACACCTCTGTTGTTTTTGGTGTATTCCATGGCAGCCTTTATATCAATTCCTTTTTTATTGTACAAGGTAACTGTATGGTCTCCTAATGCACATATTTTTACGCCATGTTCATTTAATAACCTAGCTGAATGAGAACCAACATTTCCAAAACCTTGAACCGCTGCAGTTACTTTCTTAGGAGATAATTTCATTTTCTTTAAAGCCGCAAGTGTGGCAGTCATCACACCTCTACCTGTTGCATATTCACGACCATAAGAACCTCCCAAACCAACAGGCTTCCCCGTTACTACTCCTGGCAAGTCACTTCTTTGCACTTTGTTTATTGCATCTAAAATCCATGCCATTTCTCTAGCACTAGTACCCATATCTGGTGCCGGAATATCATGGTCTACTCCAAATACGTCCGATAAGGCAACTGCATAAGCTCTTGTTAGTCTTTCCAGTTCCCCTGCTGACAACTTTCGAGGATTACACATTATTCCTCCTTTTGCTCCACCGTAAGGAATGTTGGCTATAGCACATTTAAAAGTCATCCAAGCAGCTAATGCTTTAACTTCTTCATCGTCCACATCCATCCCATAACGTATACCTCCTTTTGATGGCCCTAAAACAGTAGAATGGATTGTTCTATAACCTTCAAATACTTGTAAAGTTCCATCGTCCATCATTATAGGCATACTTACTTTTACCTCTTTGGATGGGTGCTCTAATACGGTATTTACATCTGCATCTAAGCCGTATAATTTTGCTGCAACTCCAAGTCGTGCTAATACAGCATCGAACATACTGCCCTCTTTCCTAGATTTTCTTACCCTTTTTTTAGGTGCTGCTTTTTTCTTTGTAGTAGGCATAAAATATATAAAGGATTTATTCGGTATTCCGTTTGGCTAAAACTACTGTATGTAATTCAAATAAACAAACAGAAAAGGCGAAGAAAATAACAAACTATCAAAGCGATCCAAAATTCCACCGTGGCCAGGCATGATATTACCTGAATCCTTAACACCAACACTTCTTTTTAACATGGACTCTACCAAATCTCCTAAAGTGCCAATAAATACCAAAATTGACGCAACCACCAACCAGTTTTCAAGAGTTAACTCATCAAACCAGAACAGGTGTATTAGGTAGGTAATAACGAAAGCAACAATAGCCCCACCGATAAAGCCTTCCCATGTTTTGCCTGGAGAAATTCGCGGAAACAGTTTTGTTCTTCCGATAATCGATCCAACTATGTAGGCACCTGAATCATTTGCCCAGAGAATAAAAAAAATTCCGAATACTAACTTGTAGGAATACGCATGAACAGAAGATGCTACTCCATTTAATAGGGCAAATGGAAGGGCAATATATAGAACTCCAGTTAGCATGATGGCAATATTTGTAAAAGGAATAGTGGCTTTACGATACATTTCATAAACGAATACTGAAAAAAGTAATGGTAAGTTCAATAACAAATAGCTTGCATCTAGCCTGCCCAAATAGAAAAGTGAAAAGGTTAAATAAAGTACTGACGATACAATTATGGGATAAACCAAGGATATATTATCTCCAGAATTAGCCAACAAGGTGAAGTATTCTTTTACACCAACAAGTGTAATTAAGAAGAATAAACAAGCGAACAATTCCTGACTAACATAGCTACAACCCAATAAGACTATGACAAATACTAAGGCAGAAACACTTCTTTTTATAAAGTTACTCACTTTAGTTTAAATTATTTTAACCCTCTAGGGCTATATCATCTATTAAAAATAGAAAAAGTTCTTTGGGTCCATGAGCACCCATTACCAAAGTTTTTTCAATATCTGCAGTCCTACTTGGGCCAGATATGGTTGTAATCATCGAGGGAAGCACACTCCCATATTTATTTTTGAGGAAATTCAGGCCATCAACAATATCGTTAAGCAACTGAGAAGCTGTCTCTTATACACATCTCCGAGCCCACGAGACCCGGAATAATC
>CAXHCC010000198.1:0-4763 GCA_964014945.1 uncultured bacterium
ACACAACGCACATCGTCGGCAGCGTCAGATGTGTATAAGAGACAGTTTTTATGCCCACATATGCCGGAAAGGTTTAGCTTTGCGCTTAACATAACTACATTATGATTGAAATTGGACAACACAATGAGCTTTATATTAAAAGAGCTACCGACAATGGACTATATTTAAGCGATAATGAAGGTGAAGAAGTATTGTTGCCCAACAAATACTGCCCAGATAACTATACAATAAACGACATTCTTAAAGTTTTTGTTTATCGCGACTTTGAAGATAGAGTTATTGCTACCAATTTACAGCCAAAAGTGCTGTTGAATGAATTTGCCTTTTTAACAACAACATCTGTAGCTGAAGTAGGTGCATTTGTTGATTGGGGGCTTGAAAAAGACCTAATGGTGCCTTTTAGCGAACAACGTGAAAAAATGGTAGAAGGTAACAGTTATGTTGTTTATCTTGATTTAGATAGCAAAACCAATCGCTTATTTGGATGTAATAAAATAGAAAAATGCTTGCAAAACGATATACTAACTGTAGAAGAAGGGGACGAGGTTAAGCTATTAGTATACAAGAAAACGGCATTAGGGTACAAAGTAATCGTTAACAACATACATGATGGACTTGTTTATCATAATGAAGTGTTTTCTGGCATAAATGTTGGTGACTCATGCACAGGTTTTGTAAAAAAAATAAGGGACGACGATAAGGTGGATATTGTTCTTCAAGCGCAAGGTTATAAATACTATATAGACCACAACTGCAATTTAGTGTTAAACAAACTAAAGGATAATAATGGCTTTATAGCACTAAATGACAAAAGTAATCCTGAAGCTATATACAAAGAGTTGGCAATAAGTAAAAAAGCCTTTAAAAAAGCCATTGGAGCGCTTTATAAAGAAAAAGAAATACTTATAACGGAAAAAGGGATTACATTTTCTACGAAGAAATAATCTGCTGAATAGAAAAATTAGCTTATTGACAATCTTCAATTAAGTCAGCTGCTTCTGCATAACCCAATTTATGGGCGGCAATAAAATCTAAACAGGCTCCGCCTATTTCATTTAACACACCCTTAACTATACCCCTGTAATAAAAGGCTTTGGCCAACTTATTATCAACACTAATTGCTTTATTAAAATCAATTATAGCCAACGCGTATTCCTTTAAATTATACAATGACATAGCCCTATTAAAATACGCTTCGGCATAGGCACTATCAATAGAAATTGCTTTGGTATAATCATCAATTGCTCCAAAATCCCCTTTTAACAGCTCAGTGCTTTCATACGCGTCATCAAACTTTTCTTGATAACTTTTTGAAGATTCATTTATATCTATTTCAGCAACATAATTTCTAAATATAGATTTAATACGCCCCCGTGCATTATAGGCAACAGCGTTAGTTGGGTTTTGGTTAATTGCTTGGTTATAAGCAGAAAATGCCGCTTTGAAATCTTGCTCTTTTTCCTTTTTTTCTCCAAAAGCAATTAAATCTTCTGCTTTCTTTTCGCTAATAATTACCACCTTTTGAAGGGACGACGTGCTTTCTTGGTCGCGCTCTACCTTGTTTGATACTTGGACTTCGGATTGGGGTTGGGGTGCAGTTTGCAAGTAAGCATCGTCAATTTCAACAACCTTGCCTTCTGGCTTATTAGTTTCTTTAATTGTGGTTACTTGGGGTTTTAAGTTTGCTACCTTTTTTCGCGCATAGGCATTACCAGGTAGCAATTCATTCAATTTCACAAAATCCGCATATGCGCCGTTAAAATCTTTCAACTTTTCTTTTGATACTCCTCTGTTTCTATAAGCTGAAGATTTATATGGATTTAAAGATATAACTTTATCAAAATCAAGTATAGACGCTTCGTAATCACCCATTTTGGCTTTCGCAATACCTCTATTATTATACGCCTTTTCATAATTTGGGTTTAGCTTTATTGCCTGAGAAAAACTTTCCACCGCTCCAGCATAATCCCCAATTTTGTATTTGATGATACCGGTTTTAAAAAATTGCTCAGCCGTTTGCGCATTAACCTGGAAATTAACGCCAATGCAAATAAGGAATATAAAAACCGTTCTATTCACCAGTTTACGCTCTTACTTTTTTAAAGGATTTAGTTCCTACTTTGTATAAGGTATCCCATGCAACACCAATGGCTTTACGTTTAGGGTTTGGCTCTTTACCCGCACCCATTAATCTTAATTGCTCTGTATACCATAGAATTTCTAGAGGTACAATTTTATCTAAAAACTTAAATCCTGTTGTTAATGGTTTAACAGCGCTTTCAACCGCTTCACCTGCTAATAGCTGATTCGGAAATTCAGGATTAATGGCCACAGATCGTGCAATACCTACCATATCACAATCGCCACTCGCCAAAGCACTATTTAAACCATCTAATGATCTAAATCCACCGGTTAACATTAATGGTGTTTTTACTACTTTTCTAACTTTTTCACAATACTCCAAAAAGTAAGCCTCCCTTTTTTTCGTGGACTCTTTTTTAATATTACCCATCATCTCTGGCGCTTCATAGGTACCTCCTGAAATTTCAATTAAGTCCATACCCTGCTCAGACAAGTATTGTGCCACATCCATTGATTCTTCATTCGTAAATCCGCCTTTTTGGAAATCCGCAGAATTCATTTTAATACTTACTGGAAACTTATCCCCCACTTGACTTCTCATAGCCTTGTATACTTCGCTTACAAATCGCATACGGTTTTCCGCATTACCTCCCCATTGATCAGTTCGTTTATTGCTATGGCCTGATAAAAACTGACTTACCAAGTAGCCGTGTGCACCATGAATTTGCACGCCTGTAAAACCACTTTCCTTAGCAGTTTTAGCTGCGTAACCATAACGTTCAACCAAATCCCAAATTTCTGCTTCAGTTAATTCGCGAGGTTGGTTAAACATTTTATCCATTGGTGGTCGTAATGCCACCGCAGAAGGTGCTACTGGTTCTTTAGATAAAAACTTAGGCGATTGCTTACCAGGGTGATTAATTTGTGTCCAAATGTGGGTGCCGTTTACTGAACCTGCTTCAGCCCATTTTTTTAAGTATGGGTCTTCCTTACCTTTTTCAATTACAACGTTACCCAATTCCCCTAAGGCTTTTCGGTCAATCATTATATTACCAGTTATTAGCAAACCTGAACCACCTTTAGCCCAACGTTCATACAAAGTACAAAGGGCTTGATTAGCCACCCCACCTTTAGAAGCCATTGCCTCACTCATGGCCGACTTCCCAATTCTATTTTTTATTTCCGCCCCACATGGCAGCATTAATGAGTCTTTAATTGTAATAGTTGACATATATAATTTTATTAATTTTATTCTACTTCGCTTAACTTAAGCATATTTGATTTTCCCTTTTCGCTTAACGGTATACTTGAAATATTTACCACAAAGTCATTTTTCTTAACGTATTTATTTTCTTTTAGGAATGCTATTAATTCGGCAATAGTATGGTCTGTACTTTCTTCTGAATTATAGTAAAACGCTTTTACTCCCCAAACCAAATTTAAGGTAGCAATCACTTCCATGTTCCCAGTAAAAACAAATATTCTGGTTTTTGGTCTATAACTAGCAATTTTTAATGCCGTATAGCCCGAATGGGTAAGGGTAATAATTGCTGATGATTTCGTTCTACCTGCAATTTTACTGGCAGAATAACACAACGAATTTGATATATACCGGTCACTAGCCACATCATTGGGAATGGCCGCATTGCGATAATATTTATAACTGGTTTCTTCAACATGCTCAATTATATTGGACATGGTTTCAACCACAGTTGATGGATGCTTCCCAACAGATGTTTCTGCACTTAACATTACCGCATCTGCGCCGTCTAGTACACTATTGGCTACATCATTCACCTCTGCCCTTGTTGGGTTAATGGCAGTTATCATACTTTCCATCATGTGCGTAGCAATAATAACAGGCTTAGATGCTACAAGGCATTTTTCAACCAGCATTTTCTGAATGGTAGGCACTTCCTGCATTTTCACTTCCACACCTAAATCTCCTCGTGCAACCATAAGCGCATTGGTTTCTGCTATTATGTTATCTATATCTTTTACAGCTTCGGGTTTTTCAATCTTCGCCACAATACCAACCCTTTTTGTACCTCCATATTTAAGTATTCGCTTTTTTAGCTCCTTAATATCATTTGCCGATCGAACAAATGAAAGGCCAACCCAGTCCACTTTATTCTTCATTGCAAAATCCAAATCCTTGATATCTTTTCTACTTAAGCTAGGTAATGAAACTTTTGTGTTGGGAAGGTTTACCCCTTTTTTAGAGCTTAATATTCCTCCTTGAACCACCTTTGCTTTTACGGTATCCTTTTTATTTGTAGAGATAACCTTTAATAACAACTTTCCATCATCTACAAGAATCTTTTCTCCTTTTTTAACGTCTTTCGGAAACTTGGTATAAGAAATATATAAGCGTTCATTGGTGCTTATGCATTTTTTGGTGGTAATTAACAGTTCTTTATTCTTAACCAGCTTAACCTTACCATTCTCCACATCACCAATTCTTAGCTTTGGCCCCTGCAAATCGGCCAATACTGCAATATTGCGGTTTAGTGATTTATTTACAGCACGCACGTTGTTTATCAAATCCGCAATTTCTTCATGGGTACCGTGTGAAAAATTAATCCGAGCCACATTCATACCTGCCTTTACCATTTTTTCTATTACGGCTAATGAAGACGAAGCCGGCCCTAACGTTGCTACTATTTTGGTTCTTTTCATAT
>CAXHCC010000199.1:0-4743 GCA_964014945.1 uncultured bacterium
TGATATCATAGTGATTTTCTCCATTTTTATCATAGGTAGCTACATTTTGTTGAATGATTTCCGTTACACGGTCATTCAGTATTTCTATTTCATCTTCATCATAGGCGTTGATAACGAGTTCAAAGGCATTTAATAATTTTCTTCCATCCCCACCACATAACCGAAGCAGAGCTTCTGTTTCTGTCAGCTTAACCTTCTTTAACTTTAACTGCTCGTCATCCTTCATTGCCATTTCCAGCAAAGTAATTAAGTCATCCTTTTCAAGGCTTTTTAATATATAAACCTGGCATCGCGACAAAAGTGCCGAAATAACTTCAAAAGAAGGGTTTTCGGTTGTAGCGCCTATTAAAGTAACATCTCCTTTTTCAACTGCACCCAATAATGAATCTTGCTGTGATTTGCTAAAACGGTGTATTTCGTCAATAAATAAAATAGGCTTTTCTTGGGAAAACAGGTTGCTGTTTTTTGCTTTATCCAATACCTCTCTTACATCTTTTACTCCAGAATTTATAGCACTTAACGAATAAAAGGGCCTTTCTAGTTGATTTGCGATTATGTTGGCAAGTGTTGTTTTTCCAACGCCTGGAGGTCCCCACAATATTATGGAAGGAAGCAGGTTTTTATCAATAGCATTACGTAATATGGCCCCTTTACCAACAATGTGGTTTTGTCCAATGTAATTATCCAAATTGGTTGGACGCATGCGTTCGGCTAAAGGCTGTGTGTTTAAACTCACGAGGCTAAATTAGTTTACAACAGTATCCGTTGGTTTATTATGTTTCCATCGTTTATGTGTCCATAACCAATATTCGGGTTTGGCTATAATGTCTTTTTCTAACGCCTGAGTAGCAAGGGTTGTAATTGCTCCATATGCTGTACTACTGGGGTCCTCTGTAATTGTGCTAACTTCAATTGTATAATAGCCTCTTTTTACTTTTTGTAGGCTACCATATAGGATTGGTAAATTGTACTTTTTCCCATATTTTTCAATTCCATACATAACACCAGTTTCTTGATTTAAGAAGTTTAACCAATATGCTTTTTGGGGCGAAGATGGCGACTGGTCGGTAACAAAACAGGTCATGGTTGGTTTGGTAGACTTCTTTTCTAAGTAGTCGCCAACACTTTTCATGGGAATTAGTTTAATGCCAAATTTACCTCTGGTTAACTGCATTTTATCATCAAAAAATTTATTTGTTAACGGTTTGTAAATTACTAGCGGTTGGTGTTTTACGAGTTTGGTAGCAGCAACCGCTAGCATTTCCCAATTGTTGTAATGCCCTAAAGCAATGAGAAAACTTTGCTTATTTTTTTGTAGTTCTTTTATGGGTGCAGGGTTTACAAGAACAACCCGTTTGGCAATTTCTTCTTCTGAAATTGTAAACAACTTAAAGCTTTCTACTACCAAATCACAAAAGTGCCTAAAAAACTTTCGTTGAATTGCTTTATGTTCCTTATTGCTTTTATTGGGGAAGGAGTTTTTTATATTAGTTAAAACAACATCCTTCCTATATCTGATTGCATAATATTGCAATAGAAATAATAAATCAGATATTCTGTATAACACCCAGAATGGTAAAAGCGATATAGGGATAATGACTAGGTAATAAAGTATATAGTTAATAATTATCATTACTAGCCATTAAAAGATAGAAGTGTATTTAAAGAAACAACTGCTACTTACTAGTAGTAGTTGTTTCTTTTTACTTCAGTAATGTGTTTCGCAAAACGAATTACTTGACGCGTGTAACCGTACTCGTTATCATACCAAACGTACAATACAATATTCTTTTTGTCAGGACCAACTATAGTTGCTTGGCTATCAAATACAGAAGGAGATGAGTTACCAATCACATCACTTGATACAAATTCATTTGAATTTACATAATCAATTTGTTCAACCAAAGGTCCGCCAAAAGCAGCATCATTCATAATTCCATTCACTTCTTCTAAAGTAACCTCTTTATTTATAGTGAGACTTATGATGGCTAATGAAACATTAGGCGTTGGCACTCGAACTGAATTCGCTGAAAATTTACCCGATAATTCTGGTAATACTTTCTTTAAAGCACTTTCGGCACCTGTTTCAGTAATTACCATGTTAATTGGAGCTGAGCGACCTCTACGGTATTTTTTGTGGAAGTTGTCCAATAAGTTTTGATCGTTGGTATAAGAATGAACCGTTTCTATGTGACCACGCTGAATGCCTAAACTTTCGTTAATTACTTTCAACACTGGCATAATTGCATTAGTTGTACAAGATGCGGCAGAATAAACTTTTTCTTTGTTTACATCAACGGTATGTTGATTAACACCATAAACAACATTTGCAACACTTCCAGCGGCAGGAGCAGTTAATAATACTTTGTCAACGCCTTTTGCTTTAATATGACGCCCCAGTTGCTCATCATCTCTAAATACACCTGTATTATCTATTACCAAGGCATCTTTAATACCGTACTCGGTATAGTCCATGTCTTCAGGGTTTTTTGATTCAACCATATAAACGGTATGCCCGTTAATTATTAAGGCTTTTTTCTCAAAATCTTCAATAATTGTTCCAGGAAAAGGTCCGTGTACAGAGTCGGTACGCAATAGGTCCGCTCTTTTGGTAAGTTCTTTGTCTGTATTTCCACGGGTTACTATTGCCTTTAAGCGTAACTGTTGCCCTTTACCAGCTTGTGCAACTAACTCTCTGGCAGCAATACGTCCAATACGTCCAAAACCAAATAATACTACATCCGTAGGCTCCACCGCTGGGCCTTCGCCAACAAAGTCTTTTAGCTTATTCCCAACAAATGCAGCAGCGCTTTCAAAGTTGTCTTTTTCTTGCAACCACTCGTAAGTAAGTTTGCCTATGTCAATTTTTGCATGATTAATTTCAGCGTTAGCAACTTCTTGTGTTATGGTAATGGTGTCGTTTATGCTAACTGGCTTTTTGATAATGTCTTTAGAATACAAATGCAAGTTCAATATTTCACTTGCACTTCTATCTACCAATTGCTTTCTAAATAGAATAGTTTCAACCGATCGTTCAAACCATAGTTTGCCAACAAGACCAATCAGGTCAATTGCTTTTCGTTCTTGGTCTATCCAATCACTTAACTCTTTTTCGTAAACTCCGTTTGTTTTCCCTTCCGTGTTCAGGGTTTCCGTTCCCATAATAATTATTTTTAAGTGTTAATAACTGTATACGTGGTTGTATAAATAGCTTCAATAAAAAACCGCTACCCTTAAAGTGATTTACTTTTTGTAGGTAGCGGTTTTCATCAATGATTAATTGTTAATTTATCCTAAGTATGTTTTTAACAATTTACTTCTCGAATTATGTCGTAATCTCCTTATTGCTTTTTCTTTTATTTGTCGAACTCGTTCTCTTGTTAAATCAAATTTAGCTCCAATTTCTTCTAAGGTTAATCCGTGATTTAAACCAATTCCAAAAAATAATTTTACTACATCTCGTTCTCTATCTGTAAGGGTTGATAGTGAACGTTCAATTTCCCTTTGAAGTGATTCGCTCATTAAGTCATTGTCCGCTCGCGGTGAATCGTGATTTACTAAAACATCTAATAGACTGTTTTCTTCACCACTAACAAATGGTGCATCCATAGATACGTGACGTCCAGAAACACGCATGGTATCTGCTACCTTATCTTGAGGTAATTCCAATTTATCCGATAGCTCTTCCGCACTTGGCTCACGCTCAAATTCTTGTTCTAACTTAGAAAATGCTTTATTTATTTTGTTTAAGGAACCAACTTGATTTAAAGGCAAACGTACAATTCTTGACTGTTCTGCCAAAGCTTGCAATATAGATTGACGGATCCACCACACGGCATATGAAATAAATTTGAACCCTCTAGTTTCATCAAATCGCTTCGCTGCTTTAATTAAGCCTAAGTTACCTTCGTTAATTAAATCTGGTAACGTAAGGCCTTGATTTTGATATTGTTTGGCAACCGAAACAACAAAACGTAAGTTGGCTTTAGTTAACTTTTCCAAAGCAACTTGATCTCCATCCCTAATTTTTTTTGCTAAAATAACTTCTTCCTCAGCCGTAATTAAGTCTTCACGACCAATTTCTTGTAAATATTTATCTAATGAAGCACTTTCGCGGTTGGTTATGGATTTAGTTATCTTTAACTGTCTCATTATTAAGGGGTTCTGTTATATTGATATTTGTGTGTGTATTCTAGCGCGAAGATAATACATTTGAGCGTGTTTTGCAATTTGTTATGGTTGAATTATACATTTTATGCAATGCGTATATTTACGTACTATTATATTGTAAGAAAAGTCCTATTTTTTTGACTAAAAGTTTTTTTGACTAAAAGACTGTAACCTTTTTATTAGCTTTGCGTAAAACTTGTTAAAACATCAATGCAATATGATGTTCTGTGGCTGCCATAGCCACAGCTTTTTTGATGAGATAAATAGAATTACATTTATATGGTGAGACTTTTATATTCAATAATATTTGTTTTTATGTTCACGTCGGCTACGGCGGATGACTTTTATTGGGTTGGGGGTACTGGTAGTTGGAGTGATTTTGCTTCGCACTGGGCTACAACGTCAGGAGGAGTGGTTTTTCATCCTAATGCGCCAACTGATGCCGATGATGTTATTTTCGATGCGAATTCATTTGCGGGTGGCGAAACGGTTACACTGGATGTGGACGGAACCGCGTTAAGCATTGATACTGTCTCTTATACACATCTGACGCTGCCGACGATGTGCGTTGTG
>CAXHCC010000200.1:0-4654 GCA_964014945.1 uncultured bacterium
CAATGAACCTGGCAATACTGATATTACTTTTTTAGGTGTATTAATGTTATAAACAGCGCTTGCTTTACCAGAGAAAACACCTTTTCTTACTGACAAAGTATCACCATTAGCTTCTGGCAATTCAACAGCACCTGCTACCATACCTGCTTTTACTTTTGCAGCGTAACGTGGACCAATAGCTTTACCTGAAAAATCGTGTGCGAAAATTACTAAGTCGGCACCTTCCGCATTCGCAGCTTGCTCAATTGCAGCTGCAACATAAATAGGATCTCCGCCTTCTAAGTTATCTCCTGTAATTTTTAATATTTTGTTAGCTCCTGCTTTTCCAAGATCTGTTGTATCAGCTCCTCCTGCAATAACAGCAGTGGCTGTTGTTCCCATTGCCGCAGCAACTTTACTTCCATAATGTATAGCCTCTAATGACGATTTTTTGATTTTATCATTTGAAGCTTCTGTATATACTAAAACTGACATTGTATTATATATTTTTAATGTTTTAAATTCTATTTAATTATATAGCTTTTGCTTCGTTGTGTAATAACTCCACTAACTTTTCTGGTGTAGAAGCATCAACAAACACACAATCTTTACGTCCTTCTGCTAATTTATAAGATGCAATACTAGTAGCATTTGCAGAAGATGCAGAAGCAACCACTTCTAATGGCTTAGACCTTGCAGCCATAATTCCACGCATATTAGGGATACGCGCTTCTGACATTCCTTTATTACAAGAAACCACCATTGGTAATGGGCACTCAACTACTTCTGTACCGCCATCAATATCATGTTCTATTGTTGCTTTACCGTCAGCTAAATCAAATTTAGTTGCCATAGATACATAAGGTAACCCTACCATCTCAGAAAGCAGACCACCTACCATCCCACCATTGTAGCTAATGGTTTCTTTTCCAGTCATAATTAAATCATAACCCTTATCCTTAGCATATGCAGCAATTTCTTCTGCAACACCAAAAGCGTCACTTGGGTCTGCATCAATACGCACTGCATCATCAGCTCCAATAGCTAGGGCTTTACGAATTGTTGGATCATTACTAGCAGGACCAACGTGAATAATTGTTACTGTACCTCCTAAGGCTTCTTTTAACTCAATTGCTCTTACTAAAGCATACCACTCATCGTAAGGGTTTACAATAAACTGAACACCTGCTTCATTGAATGCAGTGTCTCCATCTTTAAAACTAATTTTAGTAGTTGTGTCAGGCACATTACTAATACATACTAATGTTTTCATCTTATTCTATTAATTTATTTATACTTAATATTCTATTATTTCTTGTTAAGTGCGGAGGCAAATTTAACAATATATATCAATTATGAAAATGATAAATGATATATACTACCAAATTGGTAAAGCCATTCTTTTTTAAATAAAAAAAACTACATTTGTTGTTCTAACCCTTTGTAACACTCACAAACCTTAACTGAATACCATGGATTACAACACAAGTTTGCCACGAATGATAATTCCTGAATATGGCAGGCACATACAGAACATGATAAACTTTGCGGTAACTGTTAAGGACAAGGAGGAGCGTAATAAGGTAGCTGAGGCAATAATTTCGGTAATGGGCCAACTAAACCCTCACTTGCGTGATGTGGTAGACTTTAAACATAAGCTATGGGATCATATGTTTATTATGTCTGAATTTAAATTGGATGTTGATTCACCATACCCTTTGCCAACACCAGAAACGTTTCAAACAAAACCGGAAAAAGTACCTTACCCTGGTAACAATATTAAATTTAAGCACTACGGCCGCACAGCAAAAATGCTGATAGATGAAGCAAAAAAATATCCTGAAGGCGAAGAAAAAAGCGTATTAGTTGAACTCATTGCCAATATGATGAAACGATCTTACATTAATTGGAACCGAGATTCTGTTAGTGATGAAGTAATTAAAAAACAATTAACCGAACTGTCTGACGGAGAACTTGAATTACCAGAAGGTGTTACATTAAAACATGTTCAACCACCTGCGAGAAATAATAACAACAGCGGAAGAGATGGTAAAAAGAGGTCGAATAATAGTGGAAGACATGGTGGAAGACATAAGCGAGGACGTTAAAATCTTACACTCCTTTTTTATTCTTTAGATACTAAGTAATAACAAGCTGTTACTAAAAAATTCCTTACAAAAGGAAAGCTAGCCACCCAACTCCACGACTCACGAGGAGTAAGTTTGAATTTAATTTCATAATTAGGATTAATAAAAAACGATGTTTTTTTATTGATCTTCCATTTTTCCACTCGTAATATTCTTTCAAATCGTTCTATACTTATGCCAGTATCCTTTATTTCTACTAAGTCGGCAATTGTTTTTTTCGATTCGCCAAACATTTTCAACACTCCTATATATAAAGGCTTGGGCAATAAGTGAAAATACGGCAACACAGACAATATTTTGCTATTACATATTTGCTGATGTCCTCCAAACGGGTTTTGCCATGGAGGAAAACCAAAAAAGACTTGCCCTCCTGGTTTGATAAACTTTTTTAGGCCATGCAAAAACTTCTCTTGATTATGTATATGTTCTATTACATCACGCAAAATTATAAGATCGAAATGCTCAAAATATTCTCCTTCTCTATTATAAATATCGTCAACTATTAACTCAAGGTTATCGCCATTCGGATGTTTTGCATACAATTCCTTTCCGAAATTAATTTTCTCTTCGTTCAAATCAACACCAACACACTTGCAACCCAAATCCACAAATGGTTTCAAATTTCCTGCTTCGCCACAGCCAATTTCTAACACCGAAATATTCTTACTCACCTTCATACGCCCTGCTACGTATGGGATTACATATTTTTTTGTAGTGTACTCCTGCTCTTTAAAGTAGGCTTGTATATCTGTGTGTCTTTCTTGCATGAATACTTTTATGCGTTGTTATCAAGATTCAAATATACCATTTACAAGTGTATTCACTAAATTCTCTACTTTTGTATACTTTTATTTACCATGAGCGTTTTAGGAATTATACCAGCACGATTTGCCTCAACCAGGTTTCCAGGAAAGCCATTAACAAACATTGGTGGCAAAACTATGATACAACGCGTTTATGAACAAGCCTTAAAAGCAAAATCACTAAATAAGGTTATTGTAGCCACCGACGACGATAGGATAAAAGAACATGTAAATGATTTTGGTGGCAATATAATCATGACTAGTCCTGATCACCAAAGCGGAACAGATAGATGCAACGAAGTAATATCGAAAGATAACAGCACAGATATTATCATTAACATACAAGGTGATGAACCATTTGTAGATCCTGAGCAAATTAATTTATTGGTAAATTGTTTTAAGAATAACAATACAGAAATAGCCACCTTGGTTAAAAAAGTTGAATCGTTAGATGAATTATTAAATACCAATATACCTAAAGTAGTTCTAAGTGAAAACATGCAAGCACTATACTTTAGTAGAGAAGTAATACCTCATATAAGAGGTGTTAAACAAAAAGAGTGGCTCAACGCAAATGACTTTTATAAGCACATTGGTATTTATGGCTATAGGTTAAATACGTTAAAAAAAATAGCATCCTTACCCCCTTCAAATTTAGAACAACTTGAATGTTTAGAACAACTGCGATGGCTGGAAAACAATTACACCATTAACGTAGCCATTACGGATATTGAAAATATTGCCATAGACACTCCAGAAGACTTAAAAAAACTGGAGAAATTTTTATAATTTTTATTACCTTCACGCAAGAGAATAAATGGACAGCATTGCCAAACATATTAGCAACCTACTTTACAATCACGATTGTGTTGTAGTTCCAAATTTAGGAGGCTTTGTGGCCAACTATAAAGGCGCCACTATTCATCCTGCCAAACATATTTTTTCACCGCCAAGTAAAAACATAGTGTTTAATAAAAACCTATCAGATAACGATGGATTATTAGCAAACCAAATTGTTTCATTTGATAACATTACATACGATGAGGCGGTTCTAAGAATTGACAGGTTTGTGAAAGCGCTGAAACAACTTTTAAAGCAAGGTAAAAAGGTTAAATTGGCAGATGTTGGAATGTTATATTTGAACACAGAAAAAAGCATCCAATTTAAACCAAGTAAAACAAATTTTTCGTTAGATGCTTATGGACTAACTGAGTTCCAAACCCCTTCCCTTGCTCCAGAAAAATTGGGCAAACGGTTTGAAAAAGGATTAAGAAAAGAGTTTGTTAGCCGTGGGCCGGTTACGGGTGAAAGAAAAATTAGGTACAAAAGAATTGTTAGCGTTGCTGTAATTCTGCCAATTTTATTTGCCGCCATTTGGTTCACAAGCACTCAAGGAGTATTGCCAAATGCCAACCTGGCCAATTTAAATATTTTCGCATCCTCAAAAACTATTGACAATATAAGTCAACCCCAGCAAACAAACTCCAAATCTGTTAACGATACTAAAATATCAGCGGCGAGTAAACCACAGGTAGCAGCAACTAAATCGACAAAGCCTTCAATTGAACACACGAAAATTTCACACAATTCAAGCATAGTAAACGAAGAATTAAACTACCATTTGGTTACCGGTTGTTTTGCGGTTGAAGCAAATGCCAAGAAGTTTGTTAAAATGCTGCATAAAGAGAATATTCAAGGTGAAATCCTTGGCAAAAACAAGAATGG
>CAXHCC010000201.1:0-4640 GCA_964014945.1 uncultured bacterium
GTGTACCTACTTTCTTTAATATATTTAATGCCTTTGCATCTCCAATACCAGTAAATGAATCCAACTTTGAGCGATTAGCTTTTCTATACGAGCCTTTAAAAACAAACGGAATTTCCAATTTGTCCGTGATAGTTTTTATCCTTTCAGCAATATCCAAACAAATTTTTTCAGATTCCACAGCGCAAGGGCCTGCCAAAAGAAAAAAATTACCACTGTTTGTATGTTTTAACTTAGGGATGCTTAGTTCAGTCATTATTCAATTGTTTAATGCGTAATTAGAATAAGTGAATTTAATCATAGATTTTAACTATCGCTACTAATGTTCAACTTTTTATATACCATACTTTGTTTTAGCTCACGCACTTCTCCGGGCAACATAGTTTCCAATCTTACATCTTCAATGGCAACCCTAATCAGCCTTAAACAAGGATATCCCAAGGCTGCCGTCATTTTTCTTACTTGATGAAATTTACCTTCTGTTAACGTTAGTTCCAACCATGAAGTAGTTAACCTGTCACTGATAGGATGATTGCGAGGAGGCAAGTTATCAGGTTGTTGAATTTGTTTGGCCTTACATGGTTTTGTGATATAGGTTTCACCATTTAAAGCAATACCCACACCTCGCTCCCATCGTTTTAGATCGGCTTTGGTTATCTCTCCCTGAACCTGCACCCTGTACACCCGCTTATGCTCAAACTGAGGATTCAATAATAAATGGTTCAGCTTCTTATCATTTGATAACAACAAGAGCCCCTCGCTGTTCTCATCTAATCTACCCAAGGGATAAACATCCTTTGGAAAAGTATAATCTAACAAGTCTAAACACTTCTTCTTTTTATGAGAAGATGTAAACTGAGAAATCATCTTATACGGCTTGTAAATAATATAATAATTCACAACTCTTCTTTATATTTTAAAAATAACTCCAAGGCCTTCCTTTTATTCTCGTCAAGGTTATACTTAATCTTCTCATTTAAATAATCAGCCACATCAACTTCAAATTCCTTATCGCCAATTTGGCTTATTACTTCTTGTTTGTGTTCCATTCCAATTGCTAAGGCTTGGTTGAACTTTTGAATAAACGAAGATGAGGCATCCTTTTTAGCCATCCAGCAAGCAAACACAAATGGCATGTTGGTCATTTTTTTCCACTCCTCAGCCAAGTCAAAAGCGTATTTATACCGCTCATTTAACCCAAATGTTCTGTCACCAATTATCACTGCTGCTGTTTTACCAACAACAGAATTCTCAAAGTTTGCCGATGCCTCTTTCCATATCGGATTTATGTGCCAATGTTTTTTTGCTAATATCTGCACTAATGCCACCGAAGTTCTTGATTGATAATCCAACAGGATGGTTTCTATTTCATTTAAAGGCACATCACTGTACAAACAAACCGAAGATATTATACCATCTGCACCAATACAATAATCCGTTATTATTTCATAATCATTAAGTTTTGGTATTGCTGCGACAGGCACTAATCCTACATCCACATTACCTTCAATTAGCTTAAGTGCAGTAATGGAAGGCATATCCTCATCCAATTCTATATTATTAATAATTGGAGAATGCTTAAGCCCATAAACAAAAGGCTTAGAATTTAAATATGAAACAACGGACACCTTAATTTTACCCATTACCCTTATTGTTTAGCTCAATTACTGCTAAAGTTGCTGCAACTGGAGATAAGACAGAAACAATAATCACTCCAACAATTGGTATAGCAAAAATCCAAGCAAACACTGCTCCATTTGCAATAGCTAATCCTTTCAGTTTTCTCACTGCTGCAACACTTTGCTTCCTATCTAAGCGTTGTCTTTCAAAATAATAATCAAGCATAGAAAAGCCAAAAAAGTAATACGACAATATCAATAAAAACGGGGCCGTTAAAAACGGAAGCGGAATGAAAAAGCAAAGGATTATTAAACCAAACTCAATTATCGAATTTCTAATAACCAACAATACACCACGAACAATATCAGAAAGCAACTGAGAAATACTAAACGTAAACTTTTTGTTCAACACAATCTCTTCTGTTTTCTCAGATAATAATGCCATAATTGGCGACATTACGATGAGCGTAATATATTTACTCATGGTTGCGAGTATAAATATTACAACAATTTTTATGCTATAACCTAGTGCCCAAGAAACACCGCTAAGCACATAGCCTAACCAAGCAATATCTGTGCTAGCATATTCTGTCAGCCAGCCGGTTATAATTGGAACAATTGATTCAGCCAACAAAAAGCTGCCAGAAATGATAAAATAAAATAACAACAAACCAACAACTATTGGGTAAGCAAAGTAGCCCCAAAGTTTGTTACTTAGCACAAATATCAAGGCTTGATAATAGCTTTTTACTCCTACAACTAGCTGATTAAACATGACTAAAATTTATGAGAAAGCAAATTTACGTTATTGCTTTGAGTAATTGCACTTTCCCTTAAGTTTGTTCATTTTTCGTAACTTCGCGCTTCATCAAAAGCCCTAGGGCTTATAACTTTTACTACTAAGGAATGAGTAATCTTAATAACCTAACAGCTATTTCCCCAATTGATGGTCGCTATAGAAGAGTAACGGAAAGTTTAAGCAATTATTTTTCGGAAGCGGCCCTAATAAAATATAGGGTATTAGTAGAAATTGAATATTTCATTGCACTTTGCGAATTGCCACTGCCGCAATTGAGTGATTTTGATAAAAGCTTGTATCCTAAGTTAAGAAAGATATATGAAGATTTTAATGATGATGACGCTTCGGCAATAAAGGAAATTGAAAAGACAACTAACCATGATGTTAAGGCGGTAGAATACTTTTTAAAGGAACAATTTGAAAGCTTAAACTTGTCTTCTCAACAAGAATTCATTCACTTTGGATTAACTTCACAAGACATTAACAATACAGCAATACCGTATTCTTTAAAAGACGCTACCGAAAAAACGCTACTACCCCTATTATCGGATGTTGTTAAGGCGTTAAGCGAAAAAGTGGCAGCATGGGAAAATATTCCTATGCTTGCTAAAACACATGGTCAGCCAGCCTCTCCTACCCGATTAGGAAAAGAAATTAATGTTTTTGTTGAACGGTTAAATGTGCAAATTAAGCAATTAACAAGCATCCCGTTTAGTGCTAAGTTTGGTGGGGCAACTGGTAACTTAAATGCACACAAAGTTGCATATCCAGCAATTGATTGGTTAAATTTTGCCAATACGTTTGTGAATGAAAATTTAAACCTAAGTCGGTCTTTTCCAACCACTCAAATTGAGCACTACGATAACTTTGCGGCGTATTGCGATGCGTTGAAAAGAATTAACAACATAATTATTGATTTGGATAGGGATGTATGGACATACATCTCCATGAATTATTTTAAACAGAAAATAAAGAAAGGCGAAATAGGTTCGTCGGCTATGCCACATAAAGTAAATCCAATTGACTTTGAAAATTCTGAAGGGAATTTAGGTATAGCCAATGCACTGCTCGAACACCTTGCTGCAAAACTTCCTATTTCTAGATTGCAAAGAGACTTAACTGATTCTACTGTTTTGAGAAATGTAGGTGTACCCATTGCACATAGTTTAATTGCGTATACCTCATTGCTTAAAGGACTAGATAAACTTATTTTGAGTGAAGAAGAACTAGCAAAAGATTTAGAAGACAACTGGGCAGTTGTTGCCGAGGCAATTCAGACTATTTTACGCCGAGAGGGTTACCCAAAACCATACGAAGCGTTAAAAGAGTTAACAAGAACCAATACAACAATAACAAAAGAAAGTATTGCTACGTTTATTGATACACTCCAAGTGGATGACAGTATTAAAAGTGAGCTAAAAGCAATTAGCCCAAGCAGCTTTACTGGCATATAAATTAATGAAGGTAAGTGGGTTTACATTTGTACGAAATGCGGTAAAGTACGACTACCCAATTGTTGAAGCAATTACTTCCATACTTCCAATTTGTGATGAGTTTATTGTTGCCGTAGGTAATTCTGAAGACGAAACATTGTCACTTATTAAATCCATTAATTCTACAAAAATTAAAATTATAAATACCGTTTGGGATGATTCATTAAGAGAAGGAGGAGCGGTATTAGCACAAGAAACCGATAAGGCATTTGCCGAAGTTTCTGAAGACAGCGACTGGGCCTTTTATATTCAAGGCGATGAAGTAGTACATGAAGACTTTTTAAATAGTATTCAGGCGGCCATGCTAAAACATAAGGATAACCCTTCCGTAGAAGGCTTATTGTTTAAATACAAGCACTTTTATGGGTCATATGATTATATAGGAAATTCTAGACAATGGTACCGAAACGAGATAAGAATTATTAGAAATGATAAACGTATCCGTTCCTATAAAGATGCCCAGGGCTTTAGAAAAGAAATGCGCAAATTACAGGTTAAAGCCATTGATGCTAGCATTTATCACTACGGCTGGGTAAAACCTCCAAAAGCACAACAGGCCAAACAAGAAACCTTTCATAAGTTATGGCATGATGATAAATGGGTTAAGGAGCATGTTGGAGAAGAAGAAGAGTTTGATTACTCCAACATTGATTCACTTGTACCTTTTAATGATACACACCCAAAAGTCTGTCTCTTATACACATCTCCGAGCCCACGAGACCCGGAATAATC
>CAXHCC010000202.1:0-4625 GCA_964014945.1 uncultured bacterium
GATTATTCCGGGTCTCGTGGGCTCGGAGATGTGTATAAGAGACAGCTATTAATTGGATGAATGTTGCACGCACTATAAAAGCGGATCAACCAACCTTTGTCATAATAAGATTTTGGCTTCCATTTATGGCTCCCTGTCTTGGTTCAATTGCAAAACTTATTAAACGAAATACCAACATAAAAGTAATTGCCATAACGGACAATATTATTCCTCATGAAAAACGTCCTGGTGACGTTGGTTTAACCAAATTCTTTATAAAACATGTAGATGGATTTGTGACTATGTCAAAGGCAGTACTGAAAGAACTTGAAGAGTTTACTAATAGCGCAAACAAGGTATTTCTCCCCCATCCTATTTATGATATATTTGGTTCAAAAATGAATAAGATAGAGGCGCAAACATCGCTTGGATTAAGTACCAACGATAAGCACATCCTTTTTTTTGGCTTTATTAGAAAGTATAAAGGGTTAGACTTACTCCTCAATGCATTGGCGGACAACAGAATTAAAGAGTTAGGAGTTAAGCTAATTATTGCTGGAGAGTTCTATGATGAGGAACAGCCATATATAGATTTAATGCAGTCTCTTGGTATTGATGATAGAGTTATTCTTAAAACATCATTCATACCTAAAGAAGAGGTAGCCAAGTATTTTTGTGCATCTGACATGGTTACACAAACGTATAGAACAGCGAGTCAAAGCGGAGTAACCCAAATTGCCTATCACTTTAACCGACCTATGCTTGTAACAGATACAGGTGGTTTATCGGAAATAGTTCCACATAATAAGGTAGGCTATGTAACAGCTATTAATCCTCAAGCCATAGCAGACGCTATTGTTGATTTTTATTCGAATAACAAGGAAACAGAATTTAGTGAGGCGGTGGCAATCGAAAAAGAGCGTTTTACATGGAGAAAATTTATTGAAGGAATTCAATATCTATATGACCGCCTTAACTAAGTAACCATTGTGGCTTGATATTTGGGGCACTCTCTTATTATTTTAGTAATTTTGATCAACGAAAACTTGAAACCTAATGTGAAAGTTTCGTTTAATATTTAATTATGAAAGAAATCATATTGTCGTTAATAATCATCGCATCATTAGCGTTAGGTTCTTATGCGCAAAGAGAACCGAACTATAGTGATGAACAAGGCAAAAAACAAGGGTTTTGGAGAAAGCGAAACGAAGACAACCGTAAAGTTTACGAGGGCCACTTTGTTGATGACATACCTACTGGGAAATTTACTTATTTCTATAGCTCTGGAACGGTAAAATCGGTTACCTATTTTTCGAATAATGGGAAGTTGGCGCGAGCCACCATGTATACAATTGGTGGTAAAATATCTGCAACTGGCAACTACATCAATCAGAAGAGAGATAGTATATGGACATTCTATAGTGAACAAGGGAAAAAAATATCAACCGAAACATACGTTAATGGAATAAAACATGGAACAGCAAAAGTTTATTATCCCAATGGCAATTTAGTGGAGAAAAAGGAGTGGGTAAACGGGAAATTAAATGGCCCATTCACGAAGTACTTTAATAACGGCCAAGTACGGTACACATGTGCTTATTTAGATGACAAAGTGCATGGTAAAGCCCTAATTTACTTTTCCAATGGAAGGGTGTATGCAACTGGTGTTTATAAAAATGATTTGAAAGATGGCACCTGGGTTTATTATAAAAAAGACGGTTCGTTAGACCATAAAGAACAGTATGCCAATGGCAGGTTATATGGTGACGATCCAAACGTAATTACACAGGAGCAAGCCGAAGAAGAAAGAAAGAAATACCAAGAATCAAGTGGAAATCGACAGCAGAACATGTACAATAATGGGGGTAATTTCTCTCCGGGCACACGCTAATCATAGCAATCAAATTTTCAACCAACAGAATGAGTAAAAAAGGAAAAGTATTGCTAGCAATGAGTGGAGGCATTGATAGTTCCATTGCCGCACTTATGTTACACGAACAAGGGTACGAAGTGGTTGGCATTACGATGAAAACTTGGGACTATGCCACATCTGGTGGTTCTCAAAAAGAAACGGGTTGTTGCTCTTTGGATTCTATTAACGATGCGAGAACCCTTGCTGTTAATATGGGCTTTCCTCATTTTGTTTTAGATATTAGAGAAGAGTTTGGCGACTACGTGATTGATAATTTCGTAGATGAATATCTTGCAGGAAGAACCCCTAACCCTTGTGTTTTATGCAATACACACATCAAATGGGAAGCGTTATTAAAACGTGCAGATATGTTGGACTGCGAGTTTATTGCAACTGGCCATTACGCTAGAATTCGTGAGGAGAACAAACGTTATGTAATCTCAAAAGGCTTAGACCAAAATAAAGATCAATCTTATGTGTTATGGGGCTTAACACAAGATAGCCTGAAAAGAACGCTATTTCCTTTACAAAACTTCAAAAAGTCAGAAATAAAGCAAATGGCAATCGACAATGGGTACGTTGATTTAGCAAACAAAAGCGAAAGCTATGAAATTTGCTTTGTACCCGACAATGACTATAGAGGGTTTCTTAAAAGACGAGTAGAAGGCCTTGAAGAAAGAGTAAAGGGTGGCAATTTTGTAGACAAAAATGGCAAGGTGCTGGGAAAGCATAAAGGATATCCTTTTTATACCATTGGGCAACGAAAAGGACTAGAAATAGCCGTTGGAGAACCCTTATATGTATTAGAAATTGTTCCTGAAACGAATGTTGTGGTGTTAGGTAGTAAAGATGAATTAGCCCTGCAACAAATGATAGTTGAAAACTACAATTTAATCAAGTATGAACAATTACCTTACAACTACGAGGCACTTACAAAAATAAGGTATAAGGATCCTGGCGTCATAGCAACTATAAATCACGACAATAAGAACCTAAATGTTCAATTCCACTCAAGTGTATCTGGCATTGCTCCAGGTCAATCGGCAGTATTTTATGATGGAGAAGATCTAGTTGGCGGTGGTATCATTAAACGTAATAACAAAATTATATAATAACTTTATGGTTTATATAGGAATTCTATTTTATAAAAGTTGCAACAAAACGATTAATGCATCGTTATAGAACTATGATTAAGAGGACAGCTATAATTATTTTATCAATGAGTTTGATAATGAGCGCCTGTAAAAAAAAATCAGCAACACCTGAAGATAAAGGCTATTCGTATAGTGATTACCAAGTGGGATCATATGTAATTTACGACGTAGACTCTACCTTTTACGATGACTTTTTTGTACCTACGAAAGTGATAACCACAAAGTTTAGGTTAAAAGAAAAAGTTGCCTCGTTCTATTATGACAACCAAAATAGACTAACTGCTAGAATTGAACGGTATATTAAACCATACGACAGCAATACACCATATGATTCAATTCCTTGGCAACTCAAGAATGTTTGGGCTGCTAATAATACTAATGATAGGAATGAGCGCATTGAAGAAAATGTACGATTTGTTAAGTTGCACTTCCCCATTTATAAAAACAAAGTGTGGGACGAAAACATACATAACGTAAATTCTGAGAAGAATCTTACATTTAAACAAGTTGATTACAGCGATAGCATTGGTACTATTCTTTTTGACTCACTGGTTCAAACTGAGTTTGACGATGGAGGTCAAATTTTAACGCAGAGGAATTATAGCACAGAAAAATATGCAAAAAACATTGGTCTTGTATATAAGCAAGAAATTAACGTCACCTCACAACCCGATCCCAACGCAACTACCAGCGAATTGCAAATTTTTTATGGCCAATCTATTTTGGATAGAATAACCTCCGGTTACCAATACACATGGACGGTTAACTCCTATGGAAAGGAGTGATGTGAACAATAAATTCTTGGGGTTATGAGTTCAAATACATTTGATGCTGAAATAATTACTATAGGGGACGAAATTCTTATTGGGCAAACTGTAGATACAAATTCCGCTTATATTGCCACTCAACTAAATTTATCCGGAGTTAACATCAAGCAAATTACTTCCATATCGGATAGTAAAGAGCACATATTAAGCTCCCTAAATGAAGCAAAATCACGAGCTAAAATCATTATTATAACAGGAGGTTTAGGACCTACTAAAGATGACATAACGAAGCATACATTATGTGAATACTTTAACACGCAACTTCGTTTTGATAAAGACGCTTTTGATAATGTAGAACGCATCTTCCATTCTTTTGGCATGGAAGTTACAGAGATTAATAAGTTACAAGCAGAAGTGCCTCATAATTGCATCGCAATTAACAACCCAAATGGCACTGCACCTGGGATGTGGTTTGATGAAAAAGGTATCGTTTATGTTTCAATGCCTGGAGTTCCATATGAAATGAAAGAGATGTTAAACAATGAAATTATTCCACGTATTAAGAAACGATTTTCTTTGCCGCACATCTATCATAAAACGGTATTTACCCAAGGTATTGGAGAGTCATTTTTGGCTGAAATTATATCAGACTGGGAGGATGGATTGGCGCAGCAGCAAATAAAATTGGCCTACCTACCATCTCCTGGAATTGTAAAATTAAGGCTTAGTACACAAGGCGATCAAATAGATTTATTAAAAACAAAGGTTGAGGAGTCTATCGCACATCTTAAAACGTTAATTGCTGAATATATA
>CAXHCC010000203.1:0-4601 GCA_964014945.1 uncultured bacterium
GTATTGGTGTTTATATAATTTTCTAGTTCCGAAGAGTTAAACGATTTAAAACGGAATTTAAGTTGTATCTTCTTTAATAAGGCCATAAATAAAGAATCATTTTCCATAATACCCCTGATAGTATGTAAAAGTAGAGCACCTTTAGGGTACATATCGCTCGATCCCATGTGATTCAAATTGTACTTTCCAATTATTGGTCGGTCATTTCTTATTTTTGACTTTAATCCAGAAATGTACTTTAAATAAGCCTCTTTTCCATACAAGCATTCTACATACAAAGCTTCAGCATAAGTTGTAAAACCTTCATGCACCCACATATCTGCAATGTCATTCGTGGTAACGGCATTGCCCCACCATTCATGAGCAGATTCATGTATAATAATATAATCAAAGTTAAATCCAGCTCCCCAAATATCTTGGCCATTATACCCCTCTTTATAATGGTTGCCATAAGATATGCATGATTGATGTTCCATTCCCAAATAAGGGGTTTCAACTAACTTGTAGCCATCATTTACAAAAGGGTACTTTCCAAACAATTGATAATAGCATTCCATCATCGGTTTTACCTGTGTAAAATGCTTTTTTGCCTTAATTGTGTTATAGGGTAGTACATAGTAATCTAAACTTAATGTATCCATTAATTCATGGTTTATATAATCTTCGTTAAAATGCTCATATTTGGCAATATTGAGTGTAACATTGTAATTATTAATTGGGTAAGATACGTGCCAGTGATACGTCCTAGTACCATTCGGATGTTTAACGTTACCCTTATACTTGCCATTGCTCACAGCAAATAGACTATCTGGTACGGTAATACGTATATTCATTTCTTGTGGCTCATCGCTTTGGTGATCTTTACACGGCCACCAACAGCTTGCACCTGTATGTTGGCATGATACGCCTACCCAGGGATTGTTATCCTTATCAGCGTTCCACGAAAACCCACCATCCCAAGGTGGATTTTCTGCCACTAGTGGTTTGCCTGAATAAGTAATGGTGAACTTCTGGGTACTTCCCTTTAAAATGGTTGTGTTGAATTTTACAAAAACTGCTCCATGATCACGCGTAAACGCAAGTTCGTTGTTATTGTAAATTATGTTATCAATTTTAAGGTTGTTGGATAAATCAATTTGAAGCACGGAAAAGTTATTATTGGCAATAAAGGTAATGGTGTTTTTGCCCTGAATAGCTTGTTCTGATATGTCTACTTTAACAGATAAGTCATATTCTATAACATCATAGCATTTTCTTTCTTTACTTAAATGCCCGCGTAAGGTGTCAGCATGAGAAAAAGTTGATTTGTTTTGTGCTATCAGTACGTTTCCAAGCAACGCAACATAAAGAAGGGTTAATAGTATTCTCAAGGGATTAATCTATAATTTCTTGTAATATGGTTTTTGATTTTATTTCTTTAAAAGTGGTTATATGTAATTGATAATACAATACTAAAGAGTTAAGCAATTTGTTTCTTTTATCTCTTTTTAATCGAAGTGTATTATCATAATTTAAGTTTAACAAGTTGTTAAATAAATCGCATAATTCATTATCTAAGAAATGAAGGTGCATTGGTTCATTAGCCACGAATACACCTTCCTGCAAATCAAAATAGGGAGTATTGCTTGAAAAGCTACCTTGTGGGTAGAATCCCAAATATCGAGATAGTTGCATCATAAAAAGCAAGTGAAAATTGGCATAATTTGCTTCTGTCAAATCTAAAATTAGTAACGACTTTTCTATAAAATCATATAGTTCACTATCAGGGTGCTCCTCTTGTAAGGAACGATGTAAAACTTCATTTATAAATATGGCAATAAATCGCTTTTCATCATGATATGGTAAATTATTATATGGGCTAGCAATTTCTATAGCTGAAATTTTCTGTAAACTAACTTTATCGGAATGCTTTACAACCAAATTAACTATGTTAAGTGGTTGAAACAAATTGGCTTTGTTTTTTGTTCGTTTTCCCCTTGAACTTCTAGTGATGTATGACTTTAATCCGTACTCTCGTGAAAATATTTTTACAATTATACTCGATTCCGAATATTTTAAGGAATGTATGATTAACCCTTTTGTTTTGAGCAACATTCCTTTACCTGTTAATTTATGAAGAGTATTTTGGTAGCCACTTTTTGCGAACCATCTTCATTGGTAACAAGCACTAGGTATACTCCAGTACTCACTCTGTTTCCAAAAAGGTTTTTGCCGTTCCATGTTGCCAATCCTCCATTCGATTGCGTTTCAAAAACCAATGTGCCACTTATGTCGGTAATTTTTACGATACTATTATTCATTAAACCTTTAACGGCAATACTGCCCTTGTATGCATGTGGAACAGGATTAGGAAATGCCAAAACATTGGAAAAGTTTTCGAATGCTGCGATAGCTGTTCCCCTGAACGATATAACACCCTGAGAAGTTCCAAAATAAATTTCACCCGTGGTATGATTGATTGCAATGCTTTTAACATCGTTTGAAAGCAATGGTGTTTCGGATGCATCAAAATGGAGTTCCTGAATAGTGCCATTTTCTGACATTAAAAATACACCTGAGTTTTTGGTTGCAATCCATTTTTTATTGGCGGCATCAATGATAATGTCCTGTATTATTTCAGTACCCAGAAGAAGCTGGGTAGTTCCACTTTCCTCAACAAAAATTTCCTGCGCATCAAAATTACCTCCGGAAAAAATATTTCCAGGATTTGTGATTACCGACAACCCTTCTTCACTACCAATCCAGATATGGCCTTCCAAATCTTTGGTAAGCACTGTAGTTTTTAAATTAGGCAACTCTCCATTTCCATCTAAACTATTCAATAGCATAGTGTTGATTGAACTTGGAGATTCCCCATTTCCATTATATACTAGTATTCCTAAATTATCAACCCCAACCCAGAGTTGGTTACGGTTATCTACCAATAAGGATGTATAATTTGGGGTAGTGCCGACAAAACTGCTGAAGTCAATTGAGTTCCAAGTGTTATCAGTATTTTTGAAGGATATGGAATTGGCAACACCAGAGTTGGCTACCCATAATATGCCATCCTTATCAATAGCTAAACCATTAATACTAATACTTGATCCACCAAAGCTGTATTGAAGTGAACTGTTTTTAACGTTATATAAATTCGTGGGTATTCTTTTATTAAATTCTACCAACCCGTTTTTGCTAGAGGCGTAAACGATGTCAGAATTAGCTGGGTTCACTAAAATTTGATTAATTGTAAATACGGTGTCCATATTAACGACGCCGGCGAAGTTCCCGTTCACAACCTTCCATTCGCTTTCGATAAATGAATAAACACCATCGGCAAAATCAACGCCGTTATTAGTTCCGGGGGCAATCCAAAGTTCATTATTTTCCCAGTACATATCTGCAACGTTAATACTGCCAGGGCTATTAGGGTAACGGTACTCCACTGCTGCGTCCTTTTTGGAAACCAATCCAAATTTTGTGTCGGCTATCCAATAGTTATTGTTCTCGTCTTGCAAAGCATCCTTTGCTATGCAATAGCCGCCGAAGTAGGTGCTAATATTTTCAACGTTCGTACCTAATGCATCAAATGATGAAACAAGGCTGTCATAGGTGATAATTAGATTGCTGCTATTACTTGTAATTGATTGCACGGTTGCGTTTCCACCGCCAAAATATGTCCATAATGGTGGACTGTATTCGTACACTGTATCTTTAGAAATCGTTCCATTTTCTTTGAATAAAGAACGGTTAGTGTAAATTTTATTATTAAAGCTATTAATGGTGTTATAAACCCCAACTGGTAGCAATGTATCTCTTGACCATTCTGTGTAGCTGGCTAAGTTTTGGTTATTTATATTTCCTTTATATATACCACTATCAGTGGCTGCAAAAAAGTAAGTATTGTTTGATGTAAGCATGTTAACATTTAACAAGGTGCCACTCTCTCCAATAATGTACGTATCATTTATTTCATAATTATCTGTGTTAAGAACAACAATTCCAAAAGAGCATGATAAATAAGCTTTTTCATTAATGAAGTAAATGCTGTTAATAGTTTTGTTTCCAAAGGTTTGCTTAATCTTAATGTCAACCACGTTGGTAATTGTATTGCCACTTACAATATCAATGTTTCCGTTTTTGTATGCAATAACTAATTTATTGTTATAAGGGTTATAGCTGATGGCCTTGGGTTCTGTATCGGATAAACCATCAGTTTTTGATAATGTTTCAATGGAGTTGTCATTTTTATTGAACACAAAAATGCCACCTTCTGTAAGGCAGTAAATTTTTTCTGCACCTTCTGTTAATCCAGTTGCATGCCTATATGATAAGTGTTCTTTCCAACTACCAATAGCAGTTTCTTGCCCACTTATATAATAAGATAGGAAAGATAAAATAGTAAGAATTAGTGCGCGTAGCATGGATTTATTGGCTTAGTATTTGAACATAAAATTATGGCTTTTATTGTATTTAAAACCATTTAATTTTTCATGCTAATATTCATTAACTTTGTCCACCAATTCACAATGTTCAGAGAAGCAAGTGGATATTTTGGCTCCGTGGCGCAACTGAATAGCGCATCAGATTTCGGCTCTGAGGGTTGGGGGTTCGAATCCCTC
>CAXHCC010000204.1:0-4547 GCA_964014945.1 uncultured bacterium
ATCTTACGCAGTAGTATTTGGTAAAAAACTACAAACGTTTGCTGCTAAAGTTTTAGGTACAGAAGCTCCTACAGTTTTTGCTCCTGCAAAAGAAATTTCTCATGAAGGTCAAGGACTTACTGCAGTTGAAAAAATATTCAATAGAAATGCAGTTGGCACAACACCGGGTAAAACTTTACATGCTGGTTCAAATTGCCGTGTAGAGGTAAACATTGTTGGTTCTCAAGATACCACAGGTTTAATGACATCACAAGAATTAGAGTCTATGGCTGCTACGGTTATTTCTCCAATTGTTGATGGTGCTTATCAATCTGGATGTCATACTGCTTCTGTTTGGGATTCTAAAGCGCAAGCCAACATTCCTAAACTTATGAAGTTTATGAATGATTTTGGTTTAATTACTGCTCGTGATCCAAAAGGTGAATACCATTCAATGACGGATGTAATTCATAAAGTATTAAATGACATTACTGTGGATGACCGTGATATTATTATCGGTGGTGATTCTCATACACGTATGTCGAAAGGTGTTGCATTTGGTGCTGACTCTGGAACAGTTGCACTTGCCTTAGCAACTGGTGAGGCTGCTATGCCAATTCCAGAATCTGTTAAGGTTACCTTTAAAGGTAATATGAAAAGTTACATGGACTTCCGTGATGTAGTACACGCAACTCAAAAGCAAATGTTGGAGCAATTCAATGGTGAAAACATATTCCAAGGTAGAGTTATTGAAGTACACATTGGTACATTAACTTCTGACCAAGCATTTACCTTTACCGATTGGACGGCAGAAATGAAAGCTAAAGCGTCTGTTTGTATTTCAGAAGATGAGACGCTAATTGAATCTATTGAAATTGCAAAAGGTAGAATCCAAATAATGATTGACAAAGGAATGGATAATACCAATCAAGTACTTAAAGGTTTAATTGAAAAAGCGGATAAACGTATTGCAGAGATTAAATCTGGAGATGTTCCGCCTCTTGCACCTGACGCTAATGCGAAATATTTTGGTGAAGTGGTTGTTGACCTTGATGTAATAGGTGAACCTATGATTGCCGATCCAGATGTAAACAATGAAGATGTATCAAAGAGATATACGCACGATACCATTCGTCCACTTTCTTATTATGAAGGAACTAAAACAGTTGATTTAGGTTTTATTGGTTCTTGTATGGTACACAAAGGCGATATGCAAATTTTAGCACAGATGTTGAAAAACATAGAAGCCAAAGAAGGCAAAGTTGAATTTAATGCTCCACTAGTTGTTGCACCACCAACTTATAACATTGTTGATGAGTTAAAGGCAGAAGGTGATTGGGACGTATTAGAGAAGTACTCTGGGTTTGTTTTTGATGACAACAACCCGAAAGATGCGGCGCGTACTAAATATGAAAACATGTTGTATTTAGAACGACCAGGTTGCAACCTTTGTATGGGTAATCAAGAAAAAGCTGAGCCAGGTGATACGGTAATGGCAACTTCTACTCGTTTATTCCAAGGAAGAGTTGTGAAAGATTCTGAAGGCAAAAAAGGTGAATCATTACTTTCTTCTACTCCAGTAGTAGTACTTTCAACTATTCTTGGAAGAACCCCAACTATGGAAGAATATGAAGCGGCAGTAGATGGAATTGTATTAACCAAATTTGCTCCATCAAACAAGCAGTTAGTAATGTAATCATTACTTCAATCTAATTAAAGCCCGAACAGCAGTTCGGGCTTTTTTATTTAGCTCAACGGCCTAGCCCTTTGCTATCTTAGAAAAAAACGTACATTTGAAATTCTAATAATTATAAATACCCATTGGTTGGGCATTGTTGAACCACACAAACACAAATTATCATGGCAGAAATAAGTAAAGTTGCAGACTTATCCATTGAAGGAGAAATAGGAGTTTTAAAACTAAACTCACCACCTGTTAATGCGTTATCTGCTGCATTAAGAGAAAGTATAATTGTAGGAATGGAAAAAGCAATTGCGGATGATGCAATAAAAGCCATCGTATTAATATGTGCGGGGAGAACATTTATTGCAGGGGCAGATATATCGGAATTTGGGAAACCACCAATAGAGCCAAGTTTTGAAAAAGCATTGTCTGCATTAGAAAACTCACCAAAACCTGTAATAGCAGCAATACATGGAACGGCACTTGGTGGAGGCTTAGAAACCGCACTAACTTGTAATTATAGAATTGCAACACCATCGGCTAAATGTGGTTTGCCTGAAGTACATTTAGGTTTACTACCAGGTGCTGGTGGCACTCAACGTTTACCGAGAGTAGTTGGTGTGCAAACGGCATTAGAAATGATTACTTCTGGCGCAACGGTATCCGCAAAAAAATGTTTAGCTCTGGGCTTGGTTGATGAATTGGCAGGAGAAGAATCGTTACAAGCGGATGCAATTAAATTTGCCGAAAAGGTACTTACGGAAAATTTGCCGCTTGTTAAAGTTCGTGACCTTAACGAGAAGGTTGCAGAGCATAAAGGGAATCCAGAAATTTTTACAGCATTTAGAAAAGCTATTGCACGAAAATCAAGAGGGTTTGATGCTCCTGAGTTAATTATACAATGTATTGAAGCTGCAGTTGAGAAAGAATTTGACGAAGGCATGAAAGTAGAAGCTCAACTATTTGAAAAATTAATGAGAGGAGATCAGTCTGCTGCTCAGCGGCATATGTTTTTCGCAAACCGTGAATGTTGGAAAGTACCTTCTTTACCAAAAGACACTGCTGAAATTCCCGTGAAAAAAGTTGGGATTATTGGGGCAGGTACTATGGGTGGTGGTATCGCCATGAACTTTGCTACTACGGGTTACGAAGTGGTAATTGTAGAAACTAAACAAGAAGCCTTAGATAGAGGCTTGGTTATTGTTAGAAAAAACTATGAGCGTTCTGCTAGTAAAGGTCGATTTACGATGGAAGAGGTAGAAGCTAGAATGGGAAGAATTACCGGAACTGTTAACATTGAAGATTTAGCCGATGTTGACTTGGTAATTGAAGCGGTATTTGAAAACATGGCGGTGAAAAAAGAGATATTTGCTAACCTAGATCGTATCTGTAAACCAGGTGCAATTTTGGCAAGTAACACCTCTGCATTAGACATCAATGAAATTGCTACTGCTACCAAACGACCAGAGGCTATCATTGGGTTGCATTTCTTTAGCCCTGCTAACGTAATGAAGTTATTGGAAGTAGTACGCACCAGTGACTCGTCTCCAGAAGTAATTAATACATCTATGAAAATTGCCAAGAAAATTGGAAAAACAGCTGTATTAGTTGGTGTTTGCCCTGGATTTGTTGGTAATAGAATATTGTTTGCTCGTCAGGAAGAAGCTTATAGAATGGCCTTAACTTATGGAGTAATGCCATGGAAAATTGACAAGGTGTTATATGACTTTGGTATGCCTATGGGTGCCTTTGCAATGGCCGATTTAGCGGGTATTGATATTGGGTGGGACCCTAAAACATCTAAAGGAGAAACCATTCATGAAGTGTTATGTGAAATGGATAGACGTGGTCAAAAAACCAAAGCTGGGTTTTACGATTATGATGACAAAAGAGTTCCTAGTCCGTCTCCTGTAGTTGAAAAAATAGTAAACCAGTTTGTTGAGAAAAATGGACAAGGGAAGAAAGCGATATCGGATGAAGAAATATTAGCGCTATGTACCTACCCTATGATTAACGAAGGTGCTAAAATATTAGAAGAAGGAATTGCAACTCGTTCATCTGATATAGATGTTGCCTGGGTATACGGTTATGGTTGGCCTGTTTATAGAGGAGGCCCTATGTTTTATGCCGATTTAATTGGATTAGATAAAGTTTTAGCAAAACTAAAAGAGTGGGAAGCGGCTTACGGAGAAAGATTCAAACCTTCCAAATTGTTGGTTGATCTTGTTGAGCAAGGCAAAAAATTTGCAGACTTTGGGAAATAAACCTGATTAAAAATCATTGGTAAAAGTAAAGACTATGCAAAGCAACTATTATATGGTTGCTTTGCGTAGTTTAACTAGATCAACAAGCAAATCTTCCAAAAAATCAAGGTGCAACATATTTGCACCGTCTGATTTGGCTTGAGAAGGACGTGGGTGAGTTTCGATAAAAATACCATCAACACCCACAGCAATTGCCGCTTTCGCAATTGTAGATATCATATCAGGCCTACCACCTGTAACGCCTCCTAACTGATTTGGTTTTTGCAACGAATGGGTAATATCCATGATCACAGGCACTTTATTTTTTTGCATTTCAGGAATACCTCGATAATCAACCACTAGGTCCTGATATCCAAAAAATGTACCTCGCTCAGTTAAGAAAATTTTATCGTTACCGGACTCTCGCACCTTGTCAATTGTAAACTTCATAGATTCAGGTGATAAAAATTGCCCTTTTTTAATATTGACGTATTTTCCTGTTTTAGCAGCAGCTATTAACAAATCTGTTTGTCGACATAAGAAAGCAGGAATTTGTAAAATGTCTACATACTCAGCCGCCATTTGAGCTTCTTCAGGAGAATGGATATCTGTTACGATTGGAACATCAAATTGTGTACCTA
>CAXHCC010000205.1:0-4523 GCA_964014945.1 uncultured bacterium
CATCGTCGGCAGCGTCAGATGTGTATAAGAGACAGCATTAACCCTAAAGAGCCATATCCTTGTGCAAGGGTATCCGATTGGACATCACCATCGTAGTTTTTACACGCCCAAACAATATTCCCTTTTAGTTTTAATACAGACGCTACCATGTCATCAATTAAACGATGCTCGTAGGTAATACCTGCTTTTTCGAAACGGGCTTTAAAACGTGTTTCGTACTCTTCTTCAAAAATATCTTTAAACCTACCATCGTATTTTTTCATGATGGTGTTTTTTGTTGAAAGGTATAATGGCCAACCTTTTTGAAGTGCTCTGTTAAAGCACGACTTGGCGAAGCCTCTAATACTTTCATCTGTGTTATACATAGCTAAAGCTACGCCATCACCTTTAAAATGAAAAACTTTATAGGCTTCTGGAGAACGTGTATCTTCTGGTGTAAATGTAACTGTAAGGGTTCCTTTTCCTTTAGTTACAAAATCGGTAGCTGTATATTGGTCACCAAAAGCATGTCTTCCTATGCAAATTGGCGTTTCCCAATTATCTACAATTCTTGGTATGTTTTTACAAACAATAGGTTCTCTAAAAACTGTACCATCCAAAATATTACGAATAGTACCATTTGGCGAACGCCACATCTGTTTTAATTTGAACTCTTCTACACGTTGTTCGTCAGGCGTTATAGTAGCACATTTAATTCCAACACGGTGCGTTTTAATAGCTTCAGCGGCATCAATGGTTACCTGGTCGTTCGTTTTATCGCGATGTTCAATCCCTAAATCGTAATATTTTATATCAATGTCAAGGTAGGGTAAGATTAGTTTGTCTTTAATAAATTTCCAGATTATTCTGGTCATTTCGTCTCCGTCTAATTCAACCACAGGGTTGTCTACCTTAATCTTCTTCATACGCTATAGCTTTAATAAATTTAGTACTCCTAGGGTTTGAGTATGGACAAATATAACATTTTGATTGGTTTTTGTGTAATTGTGTTAAATTTTGCTTACAGAAATAGTTAATAATTTTCATCATTTTCACCCTAAATCTGTATACTTAGACTAGATATCTCTTATGTGCTCGCAGGTGACCAAAACCGTGTAAACTAATTAACCTGAAAGCCCAGTTCTTGGGCTTTCTTTTTATCTGCTGCTGCCGCTTGGGTATTGCCTAATTTCAAATGACAATAAAAACGATTTAAATAGGCTCTAGCGTTATTGGGTTCTAATTTTATTGCGCTGGTATTGTCTTTTACAGCTTGGTTAAAGTTCCCAAGGTTAAAATGTGCAACTCCTCTATAAACAAAGTACTGCGCTATGGTAGGGTTGTTCGCAATTAATTTATTTAACTCATTTAGACCATTATTAAAGTCTCCGCTGGCAACATATGCGTAAGCCCTATTTTGCAAGGCGGTAACAAAGTTAGGTTTCATGGAAATGGCTTTGTTGTAATCAACAATGGCCTTATCAAATTGTTGCATGGTGCTATAAGTTACAGCTCTATTCGCAAATATTTCTGCGTCGCTACTATCTAATTCAATAGCTTTTGAATAGTCTGCTAATGAAAGTTCATAACGTTGCTGTGTTCCGTATATGTTTGCTCTGTTTGTATATACCTTAGCAATGTTTGGGTTAATCGCAATCGCAGTATTAAAATCATCCAAGGCCCGTTGGTAATTGGCTGGTTTGTGTGTTTTTTTATCCACGTCAAAACCTGCCTTATTAATTTCATAGCTACCTCTGTTTCTGTACCCAGTTTCGTCATTAGGAAACTGCTCAATTACATTTGTCCACAACACTTCACTGTTTTCCCATACAGCAATACGTTTAAAGCTTAACCAAGAGAACGCGATTGCGGCAACTATTGCTAAAGCAAGAACTGGTGTTTTGTACGCTTTGAATTGATTGGTTTTGTTGCTCACAATATTATTAAAGCCAACTGCAATTGGAAGTAACAAGCCAAGGTAGGCCAAGTAAGTATATCTTTCTGCAATTATAGCGGTACCAACAGAAATAAATTGAAGCACCATAACAAGCATGGTTAAATACATCAGCAATCCAACCAACAGTACTTTAGATTTTTTTAATTGAAATAAAGCAAGTGCGAATAGCGCTATCACAATTATTGGCGCTATATAGAAAATTGTAGGTAATAGCCCGTTTTGAAGTGTAGGGTAAGGATAGAAGTTAGATAAGTTGATAGGCACAAAGAACTTATAGATATACATAACAAACCCGTATGAACCAAAGGTGACCCTGTGGAACAAGGAAAATGTATCATATGAAGCTAAAGCTCCGTTGGATTGTATATCAACAGCTACCAGGCCATAGTAAATGGAGCATGCAAGAAACGGTGCTTTTTCTAGGAGCGTAATTGTATTCAACGCCCTGCCTTTATAATAGTCTACAATGAATAATACAATAGGCAAAATTATTGCCATAGCTTTGGATAAGGTGGATAGAAGAAATAGCACAATCACCAGTATGTACCATAGTGCTTTATTTTTAGTGGTAGCAATATACTTGAGGTAAGCAATTAAACTCCCGAGAAAGAAGAATACATACAAAACATCTTTTCTTTCGGAAATCCAGGCAACTGATTCAACATGCATAGGATGAACTGCAAAGAATAGGGCTACAAAACTTGCTGTAATTACCTGCTTATTGCAAAGCATATAAACAAATACAAATACTAAAAGGGTATTTAGTAGGTGAAATATAAGGTTGGTTAAATGATAGGCACTCGCGTCAAAACCAGCATTATTATAATCGATTGCTAGTGACAGGATTGTAATGGGGTGGTAATTTAGGGATACATGATTGTTGGTGTTAAACAGTGATTTGATGTTATCTCCATCAAGTGTTCTTATGTATGGATTTTCAGCAACGTAAACATTATCATCCCAATTGGTAAAACCATTGTTTAATGAAGGGGCGTATACTATTGTAGTTATCAATAATATAAGTAGAATACTTATGCCATTGACTCTGTATTTGCTTAAAAAATTATTGCCATCAACTTGGTTTATTTTTACAGGCTTACTTTTTTTGTTTTGCTGTCGTTTTTTACCACTCATATACAATAAAACAATGCTGTTGATTTACGTGTATTGCCAGGCCCACCAAATAAATAAAAATTGAAATGGTAATCGAATAATTGATAGCCAGTACATAGTTCTATTTTTTTTTGGTTTAAATTTTTCAACCGCGTAAATATTAGCAGGGTAAACCGCAATAAATAATCCTATGAGTAGCCATGCCGCTAGTACCCTTGTTTCAGGGAACAAAATCATGATGCCCAATGCAATTTCAATTACTCCACTTGCATACACCATAAAGGTGTGATAAGGTATATAGGGTGGCATTATATACATGAAAAACTTTTTGTTGGTAAAATGGGTAATGCCAACAATGATTAGCCAGCACGACATTACAATAATAGAAGTTTCCATGTTTTAATTAAGATTAAAGTGTTCAGAAGCCATTTCTTGAATGGCAGTACCGATAGCCAAAGAAGCTGTTGCGGCGGGAGAGGGGGCATTTAAAACGTGAATAGCATTGCCGTTCACTTTAATTTCAAAATCATCAATCATTTCTCCTTCTTGCGCTAAAGCCATTGCCCGTACACCTGCTCTTCCGGGTTTTAAATCATCCATTTGCAAAGAGGGGATAAGCTTGTTTAATCGCTTTAAAAAATACGACTTTGAAAAGGCCCCTCGGTATTCATCTAATCCAAATTTCATGTTTTTGGCAAAGAATTTCCATGTTCCCGCAAACCCTAGCGCTTCGGTAGTGTCTTTTATTGAAAAGTCGGTTTTGTTATACCCTTCTCTTTTAAAAACAAAAACAGCATTTGGTCCACATTCAGTTCCTCCTTTAATCATACGTGTAAAATGTACACCTAAAAACGGATATTTAGGGTTTGGTACGGGATAGATTAAGTTTTTTACTTTCTCCAAACCTTTGTCTGACAAATCCCAATAATCGCCTCTAAAACCAACAATTGCAGTGTTAATTTTTGCACCTTCTTTTTTAGCAACCCTATCACTTTGTAAGCCCGCACATGTAATTATATACGTAGCTTTAAACTTTCCTTTGGAGGTTACTACTGTGGTTGCATTGTTCTCCTTATCAAACCCAATAACCTCGTGATTTGTTAACACTTTGCTTCCAGGAAACTTTTGTTCAATTAGCTCTACATATTTTCTTGCTACATCAGCATAGTCTATAATGCCTGTGCATGGTACCCATAAGCCTTCTATGCCTTCACAAAAGGGCTCAATTTCTTTTATTTGATCAGAGTTTATTTTTTCAACACCCTCCACACCATTCTGTATACCGTTATTGTATACTTTGTTCATATGGGCTAGCTCTGATTTCTCAGTAGCTACAACCAATTTTCCACAGATGTCGTGTTGTATGTTATATTCTTTTGCAAACTCTACCAGTTCGCGTCTGCCATCTACACAATTTTTTGCTTTATAGCCTGTCTCTTATACACATCTCCGAGCCCACGAGACCCGGAATAAT
>CAXHCC010000206.1:0-4498 GCA_964014945.1 uncultured bacterium
CATCGTCGGCAGCGTCAGATGTGTATAAGAGACAGCATTAAGGAAAAGCACAAAATAATTGTAGTTGGAGCTGGAGCAGCAGCATATCGCTTTATTAGCGATTACAGAGAATTAAACAAGCAAGACGAAATACAGGTATTTTGTAAGGAACAATACCCTTTTTACAACCGTGTTATGCTACCCGACTATGTGAGCGGAAAACAAGAATGGGAACGGCTTGTTAAAATTCAGGAGCAAGAATTGAAAGAGCTAAATATCGGGATGCACACGGGAATTAGTGTTGAATCTATAAATAGAGACCGAAAAGAAATAATTGATTCCAATAAAAATACACACTCATATGATCAGCTTGTTTTAGCAACGGGCAGCAGATCATTTGTACCGCGCGATGTACCTCGCGATTTAAAAGGGGTATTTACGATGCGAAGTCGTGGCGATGCAGATGGACTATTAGATCATATCGGTGACAATGCCCATGTAGTTATAGTTGGAGGAGGCTTACTTGGCCTTGAACTAGCCGCGTCATTGCGAGAAATGGATATAAAAGTTACCGTTATTCAGCGTATATCACGACTCATGGAACGCCAGTTAGACGAAACAGGAAGTGAACTACTAGGCGAAGAAATTGAAGATAGAGGCATAGATGTAATATATAATGACGAAGTAAAGGGTATAGTTGGTAAGAAAAAGCTAGATCACCTACAACTTGCTAGCGGAAGAATGATAAGTTGTGATGCTGTTGTATATGCGATTGGTATTATTCCAAACATTGAAATGGCTATGAATACCGACATAGAATACAATAGAGGTATCAACGTTAACGATTACTTTCAAACGAGCGACCCCAACATATATGCCATTGGCGAAATTGCCGAGCACAAATCCAAGCTATATGGTATAACAGCTGCAGCTGAAGAACAGGCCAGCTTGTTGGTAAGATACCTGAATGGAGACCTGTGCAGTTATTACACTGGATCACTTCTCATGAGTATATTTAAAATGGAAGGGTTAAACCTTTGTTCAATTGGTGAAATTGAAGTGGTCGTTGGTGACCCTAACTACCAAGAAATAATATACCTGGATAAAGCTAAACGGTATTACAAAAAATGCATTGTGTATCAAGATAGGCTGGTTGGGGCAATTTTAATTGGTGATAAATCTGAATTTATTGAATTCAAAGAGCTGATACAAAAAAAGACCGAGCTGTCTGACAAACGATTACAGTTGCTATTATCTGCCAATACCAACAGAGAACCTATGATTGGAGACACAGTTTGTAGCTGTAATAATGTAGGTGATGGAAATATTAAAAAGTTAATTGAAGAAGGCATAGAAGAAGTGGAAGAGATATGCTCATTGTCTGGAGCGGGACAGGGTTGCGGAAGTTGCAAGCCAGAAGTTAAGGCAATCCTAAAAAAGGTATTGCAAGCGAAAGAGAGCGTGCTTGCCTAAAAAATTAAGAAACTATAAAAATGAACGCAAGTTTACTGTTAAGAATTTTTATTCCGGGAGGCGTAGTTTCGCATAACGAATTGGTTGGTGTTATACGTTTGTGCAAAAAATTCAATATTCCTTCCATTCAATTTGGACTGCGACAAGACATTAATATACGCGTTGATCACACAAGAAAAGCAGAGCTAATCGACGAATTAAACCAACTTAGACTTGACTTTGATATTAATTCCGACTGGAGCAGAAACATAGTAACAAGTTACGTTTCAAACCGCGTATTCCTATCTGAAAGCTGGTTAACCGAAGGGACTTACCTGGACATTCTAGACACATTTGGATATAAACCTCAACTCAGAATAAATATTGTAGACCCCAATCAAGGTTTAGTTCCAACACATACTGGGCATTTAAATTTTATTGCCTCAAAAAACAACAACTATTGGTATCTGCATATGGAGCTTCCCGATTGGTTCCCTCCGAATACATCTTGGCCCTCTCTTATATATAGTTACGACATTTCTAAAGTGTCACAAAAAATTGAAGAACTTTATCTAACCGGAGAAAAGTTTACAGTGAATGAACTTTTTGAAAAAATAAATGAACTAATTCATAGTAACAGTAGACGTATTGATCAAGAATTAAAGTTACCAGAAGTACCGTTACCATACTACGAAGGAGTTAATAAGAGTGGAAACAAGTATTGGCTTGGTATGTATATGCGCGATTATCTTTTTAACATAGACTTTTTAGAAGCAACATTAGCGCTGTTATCAAAAAACAACATTAATAAAATTTGCATCACACCTTGGAGATCTTTATTAATCAAAGGCATAAAAGAATCCGAATGGATTAATTGGGTAAAGATGTTGGGGAAATATGGTATAAACTTGAGACATTCATCGCTTGAACTCAACTGGCGGGTTCCAGATTTTGACAGCACCGCAACACAACTTAAACAATATTTGGTTAAAGAGTTTGACAAAAAAGATATCAGAACTTATGGATTAACCTTTGCCATACGAACCGCCAAAGTAGACTTGGATGGCATGATTATGATTGAACGCAAAAAGTCTAAATCGATATTTAAAGGGTCTAAACAAACTGGAACATATGACATTTACCATGCAAAAGGGTTTGAGTTTAATCAAACGGAATATGATAATTATGCCAAAAATGTAACCTACAAAGACCTTCCTAGTGTACTAGAAAAAGTAACACAACTTTACTATGATCAACAAAGTACGCCTTCAGAAGAAGAGGACAAGCTAGCAAGCAGCAAAGAGGCAGAATCGCATAGCATTTATGAATGTAAGCACTGTTTTACTACCTATGATGAAGAGTTTGGGGATAGCACCAATTATGTTGAACCCGGAACCAGTTTTAAAGACATACCTAACTCATTTAGATGCCCTGTTTGCGATTCTCCTAAATCAGATTTTGTGGAACAAAAAAATGAGGAATATCACATAGGTTAACCCGTCAATATCATGTATTGATAATCCCTAATCGGGATATTATAATTAGTTTTGTGATTATAAATCTGACTACAATTACGAGTTTATTATTTCAACCATGCATGCTATTAGTGATAAATTCGGAAGAAGTTTTAAAACATTAAGAGTAAGCCTTACCAACTCCTGTAATGCCACTTGCTCTTATTGCGTAGATCCTACCAAAAAAAAAGAATCCTGTTCTGTTGCAAACTCACGACAACCATTAAATACTGAGCAATACCTGAAAGCAATTGAAAGCCTTAACAACATCTTATCCTTAAACACTGTTAGATTAACTGGAGGCGAACCTACCCTTTACCATGAACTTGAAGATCTTATAAAGGGAATTCATAATTTAGGTATAAAGAATATTAAAATGACGAGTAATGGCATATTGCTAAGCAATAAGCTCGAAAAATTTGTAGATGCTGGGTTATCTTCCCTGAACCTGTCGCTAGACACAATTAACATAGATGCAGCCGAACAACTTAACCAAAAGCATAGCCTAAAAAAGGTTTTAGATAGTCTAGACAAAGCACTATTGTTGGAGCTGCCCGTCAAAGTAAATGCAGTTGTTAATAAAGGTAAAAACGACCAACAAACGTTAGTTGAATTATTTAATTTCTGCAAATCAAAAAATGTTCCTATTCGATTTTTAGAGCTAATGAAAATGGGGCATATTTTTAATCATTTTGAAGAACTTTTTGTTTCTGAAAAAGAAATTTTAAAAACTATTAAGGAACATTACTCCTTCTCTCCTATTGAAAGAACTTCGGGCTCCACTGCCAATTACTGGAATACTGAAGATGGTTATAAATTTGGCGTTATTTCTAACTTTTCTAAACCATTTTGTGATGACTGCAACAGGTTAAGGTTAGATAGCTATGGAAATATTTATGGCTGTTTAAGCACCAACATTCCAATTAATATCGCAAATTACTTAGATAATAAAGTATTGATTCAAGAAGATTTAACTGTTGCAATTGGTCACAAGAAAACTAAATTTTCTGGCAGCAAGCTATCGATGAAACATATAGGAGGGTAATAACAGTTAGTAAGCAGATCCTAAATAATTATAAAAAGCGTTTAAAATCGCACTATTAGACCAATACTTCCTCCTTACGTTAATTCTTCATCCAAGTTTTGGATGTACTCATTCAGCTTATTAACTAAAAGCTTTGACGTATTATTGAAATATCTTTTCTGACGATACGCAACTATCCACCGGATACCAGAAATAACATTTGTAAGAAATAACTCATCTGCGCTTAATAAAACATTTTGCATCATTGTAACCTCCTGAACACCAATTTTGTTTGCTGCTGCAATCTCCATCACCTTACTCCGCATAATCCCGCCTAAACAACCTTCAGAAATTGGTGAGGTATACAAAACGCCATTTTTAACCGCGAAAAGATTTGCATTAATCGATTCCAATACATGATCATTTTCATTAACCAACAAACAATCATCTAACCCTTGCTGATCTTTATACAAGCCCGCCATAACATATAAAATACTACTACAAGACTTTACTGAAGACAGTATATTTT